>NZ_AFGF01000016.1 GCF_000219125.1 Acetonema longum DSM 6540 | reverse complement strand
CGCCAGGATCGTCAGAGACAGAGCGATAATAATCGCCCAAGTATCTTCCCTTTTGATAAAAGGCAGACTGGACTGGGGTTTAGGAGCTTCCTGTTTGACTACCGGAGCTGTTGTCATGGCAAACCCTCCTGATACAGCCATTCAAGCTGTTTTCCACTCTGTTAAACCGCTCACATATTTGACCAAAAGGCAGGGCGGAAGGTCCGCCCTCCTTACTTCACTTTTACACACAACCGGTGGGTTTGGGCAGACCGGCCAGTTTACAAGCCCCCTTAGCCGGACCGGAGGGAAACAGTTCGTATATTTCTTTCAGGGAAAACCCTGTATCCTTGCATAATTTCCGGATCATGGGGGCAATCCCGTACTGCTTGAAATAATCCCTCAGGTAATTGATCACTTTCCAGTGTTGTTCCGTCAAGGCTTCGATGCCTTCATCCTTAGCAAAAACCTCCACCAGATCGGTACTCCACACCGCCGGATCCACAATGAATCCGTCTTCATCCACTTCAATCGCCACACCTTTAACTAAAATATCTCCCATGGCGCTTCCTCCTTCTTTTTCAAATTGGTGCCTAAAATCGCTCCTGGGTAAAACCCATCTGCTGCCTCAAATCTGGAACCGTTCAAAGAGGTCCAGAGGCTAGGTAAGAGCAACGCCTGCGTTGCCGTACAGTGAAGAAATTAAGTGACTTTTCGGCTTATGCGAGATCATCACTATCGCCACTTTCCCGAAAAGTCGCGAATTCTGATACAGCGCGACAAGGACGGGCGTGAGACTGTACGTTCGGGAGGTACGTCGAACGCCCGCAGGAGGCTGAAGTGACGCAGATGGGCCTTTTTCAACGGTCCCCTCCTAGAAGCGGAATTGGGTAGTAGACCGGAAGGTCGTCGTCGCGTGGGTGAAGTCGTCAATATGTTTATCAGTAAACGGCAGACCCGTTTTCTCAAAAAACCGTTCCCAGCCGATACGGTCGATCCACTCGCCCATCCGCTCGCCTTCCCGGGCACTGGCGGCCCAGACTTCCACCAGATGTTTTACCGCATTGGTAACTTCCGGCCAGCGGGGCGGATTATTGGGCAAATAAGGGATAGCCAGGCGGGAGAATTTCGGTGCGGTCCTGGCGTTGGAAACTTTGCCGCCCACCCAGATGGACACGCCGTCATTGACCGGGTCCATAATCTTGATAGCCGGGCAAACTACGGTACAGTTAGCGCACATCATGCATTTTTCATGATTGATTTCCACGCTCTTGGTTTTAGGATTTGGCCTGATTGCCCCGGTAGGACAGGCAGCGATCGTGGTGGGAATCTCGCAGCGCCCCACCAGCAATTCATCATTGACCCGGGGCGGTGTCCGGTGAATGCCGACGATGGAGATATCCGAGCAGTGACAGGCGCCGCACATATTGACGCAGCAGGCCACCGCAATCCTGAGCCGGGCCGGCACCTTGATCTCACCGGTGAAATAGGGATGCAGTTCATCCATAACATCCTTGACGATGCCGGAAGCGTCGGTAACCGCGCTCTTACAGTGGATCCAGCCCTGAGTATGAACCACGTTGCTGATGGAGTGACCGCCCCCGCCGATCATATAGCCCTTGGCTACCAGATCTTTAATCAGCGGCTCCAGCTTGCTTTCATCCGACACCAAAAACTCTGCATTATTCCTGGTGGTAAACCGTAAATAACCGTCGCAATAAGTATCGGCAATATCAGAGATGCTGCGGATGTATTCACTGCTGACAAGGCGCGGCGAAGCGATCCGCACCGAATAAAGGACATCGCCCGTATCACTGACATGTTTAAGAACGCCGGGGCGGGGGATAGTGTGATATTTCCACTGACCGTAATTTTTTTGAATGACAGGGGGAATCAATTCCCGGTAATCGGGCGGGCCAAAATCATTTCTCGCCATGTTTTTCTACCTCCTCCGGATACCAGAAGATATAGGGGTTGCTGCGGGGAGCATGGACCATCTGCGGCAGAGGCGGCAGGCCGATTTCTTTCAAAAATACGCTCAAGCCTATGCGGTCGATCAGTTCTCCCACCCGTTCGCGGTTCTTGCCGTGCTCAGCCCACCAGTCGGTGATCTTGTCGACGAGATCTTTAAACTCATTAAACGGCGGCTCCATTTTCATAAACGGCACCAGCACCCAGCCAATCATAGCGCCTTTAACCACCGGCGCCTTACCACCGATCAGGAGGGATGCGCCCCGTTCCTTGCCGATCCGCAATGCCTTGGGCATTGCGTTAATACAGTGCATACAGTGCACACAGTCTTCTGTCCGCAATTCCAGTTCCTGCTTTTGGCTGTCCCAGTCAATGGCAGCAGTGGGACACTTGCGGATAACCCGGTCAAAGATATTGAAGCCGTTGTTCACATACTCCCGCACCGCTGCCTGGTCAATCAGCAGCGCGTCGCGCCATACCCCGATAACCGCCAGGTCGGACCGGGCCGAGGCGGCGGCGCAGTCATTAGGACAGGCCGAAACTTTGATTTTGAACTTATAGGGCCAGGCCGGCCGGTGAAGTTCATTCTGATAATGCATGGTGATTTCGCGGGTAATTTCCATGCTGTCGATACAGGCCGTAGCGCAGCGAGCCTGCCCTACGCAGCAGCTGGGAGTCCGCAGAGCCCCGCCGGACCCGCCTAAGTCAAAGCCCACATCCGCCAGTTCATCCACACAAGGCTGCAGGTTCTCGGTGGTAGTACCCAGTAGAATAATATCGCCGGTAGAGCCGTGCATGTTGTACAGGCCGCTGCCGTATTTGTCCCAAACGTCCGCCATGTCCCGCAGTTTTTTCGTGGTATAGAAGAATCCCGCCGGCTGATTGACCCTGATAGTGTGAAATTCCTTAGCATGGGGGAATCGCTCGGGATCATCGGAATAACGTCCGACAACACCTCCGCCGTATCCTTTAACCCCTACAATGCCACCGTGTTTCCAATGACCGATTTTTTCCCGATAAGACGCTTCCAGCTGGCGCAACAGGTCCCGTGCGCCGGGATTTTTAGCCGCCGCTCTTTTAATTTCCTTAACAAAACTTGGCCATTCGCCCTTTTCCAATTCATCCAGCAACGGTGTTTTCAATTCGTCCATGGGTTCACCTCCTAATAAAATCCCCTAAAGAATCCCTTGCAGAACTCATCTGCAGCCTAGAATCTGAGACCGTTCAAAAAGGTTTAGACGAGGACGAGCGTGAGACTGTACGTTCCCGGAGGGTACGTCGAACGTACGCCCGCAGGAGGCTGAAGTGACGCAGATGAGCCTTTTTCAACGGTCTCCTAATATTCGTCCACCTGGATCGCCCCTACAGGGCATATCAGCATACAGCTCTGACACCCCATACAGTCGTCGCCCACCACCTGGGATTTATCCCCTTCCAATTTCAATACGCCGCCAGGACAGGCATTGGCGCACTCGCCGCAACCATTGCAGGCATCTTGGTCAACGGTTACAACAAACAAATTTTACTCCTCCCTTGTGAAAATGATAACTATCTTTTGCATCCCCCCACACACTAAATACCTCTACGAATCCCCACTAACAATCTATTCCTCTATGCCCATTTTACTCTAGATTGTTTTGCTCCGTAAAATTGAAAATTCCGATAAATTGCATAGGTTTCTCCGATACAAAAAATAAAAACCGGAAGCAGTTCGCCTGCCTCCGGTCAGATAATCATATCCCTTTATTCACCATCGCCGCATCTGCCGCTTGCACCTGGCATCCGCATTGTCTCGGTAAAAAACTTCATAAACCGGTCAACAACCCGGGTCTTGAACTTTTCCTTATGTGAAATCATAGCAAAAGCCCGTTCAACCGGTCCTTCCTGCAAGGGAATGATTCTTACCTCTCCCCGCTGGATTTCCTGTTCCACTGCCAACCGGGAAACCGCGGTAATCCCCACGCCGGCTTTCACCGCTTCTTTCACCGCCTGGGTGCTGCCCAGTTCCATGACGATCCGCAGGCTGTTGCTGCCGTAGCCGCATATCTGAATGAACTGTTCAAACACCTTTCTCGTGCCGGAGTCTGATTCCCGTAAAACCCAGCGCTCATTAAAAATACCGGGCAATGTAACGGTAACGTTCTCGTCCTGAAGTTCCGGATAAGAGACTGCGGCAATTACGACCAGTTCATCGCCATAGAACGGCTGACATCGGACAACGCCGGCGGAATTAAACGGCCCTTCAACAAATCCAATATCAACGCCGCCGGCGATGACCATGGAGGTAACGTGTTCTGTGTTGCCGACATCCATCGACACCTCGACCTGGGGATATTGCTGACTGAACCTGACCAGCATCCGGGGCATGAGATATTCGCCGATGGTCAGGCTGGCCCCGATATGAAGCTTGCCGTCAACAGTATCTGTCAGCCCGGTTATGGTCTGACGCGCTTCATGATATAGACGCTCAAGTTCGTTGGCGTAGGGATACAACCTCAGTCCGGCTTCGGTAGGATAAATGCGCCGCTGGATCCGGTCAAACAGTTTTACACCATAGTACTTTTCCAAGTTCTGCACCTGCTGGCTGACCGAAGACTGGGCCATATGAAGCTCCTGAGCGGCAAGGGAAAAACTCTTTTTTTCCACTACAGTTTTAAAAATCTGCAATTGGATGTCCAGCATACGTCCCCCTTATGGCTTTGCTTCGCCAGCCTGATATTTCGACGGACATTTTACCAGCAGCTGATCCGCCAGGAACCGGCCGTCGCTATATTTACCGATTACCACGATCCCTGTGGACCGGTCGAGACCATCATGCATCAGGCCGCGGTAATAGACCGGAACCTCTTCCCCAGTGTCATCCCGCAGGATGAATTGCAGCTCGTTCCCATTGGCCTCGATTGCTTTATCCCTGACCAGCATACCCCGGACCTGCACGCTGCCCTTGATGTTCCTGGCCTGAGCAAAAGTAACATAGGGAGTTAAAGCTGTGCGGAAGGAATAAGCGCTGAAGGCGATAAATGCCAGGATCATGCCGATTCCTATCATGTGGCGCTTCTTCATCCTTCCAGCCTTCCCTTTACTTTCACAGCAGATAATTTTTGCTTTGACGCAATCAGGGATACCAGCCAGAAAAAGATACCGCTGCAGGCGATCACCGCAGCCAGCAGCACGTACAGCATGACCGGGTCCATGTCCAAATTACCCGCGCGATTAATAATGGGCTCCGGATGCAGCGAAGCATAGAACCGTGGAATGACAAATACCAAAAACGGCACTGTAACCACTGACAGCAGCGCATAGACCGAGGATATCCTGGCCCGGACGTCCTCATCTTCCAGGGAAGCCCGCAGGACGAGATATGCCCCATAAATCAGGAGCAGAACAAAAATCGTCGTCTGCCGGGGGTCCCAGTTCCAATAGGCGCCCCAGGTCAGTTTGGCGAATACGGCGCCGCTGACCGTGGCCAGAAGGCAAAATACAAAACCCAGCAAAGCCGCGGCAGCGCTTTTTTGGTCATCCTGCCCCTCACCGCTCTTTAAATACCGGCAGGCCCACCATGCTGCCGCAAAAAAGGCCAGCACCGACACCCAGGCTACAGGAATATGAAAATAGGCGATTCGCACCAGTTCTCCCAGCCCTTCGGCAGGAGGCACCAGATAAAATACTGCCCAGATTACAACAGCCGTCCAGATTGCCAAACCATAACGCCACATAATATTCCTCCCTATTCCCGCCACAGATAATCAAACAAAATCGTTGCGGCAGCGATCACACTGACGTCATATCCCAACATAAATCCATAGTATGCCGTATCAACCGTCACCTGGGAAAATACCTGCTTCGTCGCCTGAATGGCCGCCAGAAACTGGGGCAAAAGCAAGGGAAAGGTCAGGACGGTAAAGAGAGTCCCTTTGCCTTTGGCCGGCGTCACCAATGCGGCGGTGAGAGTCGAAACCGAAGCCAGTCCGGCAACGCCCAGGAGAGTCACAGCCGCGAACTCACCCCAATGCCAGACCTGAACGTTGAAAAATAAAATAAATAAAGGCACGATGATAAACAGCAGCCCGGTCAGCAAAATCAGGTTAAACAGCAATTTTCCAAACAACACTGCCTGGGCCCCCGCATAGATACATAGCGCAACCAGCGTTCCCGCATCCTGTTCCTGGACAAATACCCGGGACAGACCGGACATGGCCGAAAAAAACAGTATCACCCAAAACAGAGCCGCCAAAAGGGAGGCCGGCAAGTCGGCGCCGCCGAGACTCATGCTGATACTGGAAAGGGTAATCAGAGTAAACATGCCAAGGGAAGCAAAGATATAACGGGAACGGTATTCGCCCAGGGCGTCTTTCTTTAAGACTGCCTGGATTGCTCTAGCCCAGAGTAATAGATTTTGTGGCATATTCTACCTCCGCTGGCTCATTGGTGGCGAGAATGACGGTCTTTTCCCGGCTGAGGACGGAATGTACCAATTGCCTCAGCCAGACCCTGCCCTCGCCGTCAAGATTGGAGGAGGGCTCGTCCAAAATCCAGCAAGCCGGGTTCACTGCCAGCAGCACGGCGAACTTTAGCCGCTGTTTCATGCCGGTGGAGTAAGTGTGCACCCGGTTTGACGCTGCCCGGACCAGACCTGCTGTCCGGCAGCAGGCGGCGATTTCGCCGGCGCTCACGGACAGGCCCCGTGTCCGGCAGAAAAATCCTACGTTCTCCTCGCCGGTCAAATGCTGATACATGACCACTTCCGGCGAAACCATGCCAAAGTATTCAAACCATTCATCCCGATTCAAGTCTTGCCCGTTCCGGGAATAAGAAACCTTTCCCTCTGAAGCCTTAAGCAGCCCGGCCATGACTTTTAATAGTGTGGACTTGCCTGAACCGTTGCTGCCGGTGACTGTCAGGCAATCCCCCGGTTCGACGGCAAGATTCAGATCCCGGAACAACTCCCGGTCTTTGTAGCGCTTGCCGATACCGGCAAGCGCAATGCCAATGCGGCACTCCATCCCCTTCATGTCTTTGCATCCGCTCCAAATAAAATATCTGCTTATATAGTTCCCGTAAAAAAATGCAAAATCCTGCCTCAACTGTAATTAAACAGCCCACAGCCCAAGAAAAAGCTGCAGGCCACATTTTCAACTAAACTACTTGGATAAATAATTCCATCGTCCCGCCGCACACCATTCCTTCGTCAGCAGCCACCTCATTCAAGAGATTCACGGTATACAGCCCGGATTGATTGTCATCCAGCGCCATTAATGCCTGCAGCCTGGCATCGGCTTCACCGCAGCCGCCGCCGATGGTCCCGATGCAGCGGCCGTCCGGCAGTACCAGCATCTTGCTGCCGGCCTTGCGGGGGTGGAGCCGCGGGTATCCACAACAGTAACCAGAGCGAAACGTTCACCGTTTTTTTTCCGGTGGCAGATTTGTTCTAACATGGTCTGATCCATGGCATTATTCCCCCTTTTTCCTGCTCAAAGGGCGGCCTGACCCGCCGCCGCGATAAGTCATGATCAGTTCCGCCACAATGCTGACGGCGATTTCTGCGGGGGTCTGGGCTTTGATATCCAGGCCGACAGGGGACCGCAGTCTCTGAAGAAGCTCTTTGGAAACGCCTTCTCCCTCTATGAGGGACAGCACCTCCCGGACCCGCCTTTGGCTGCCGATCATCCCCAGATAAAAGGCCTTGCTGTTTACGGTAGCCCGCAGGCACTCCAGATCATACCTGTGACCTCTGGTGACAATCATGACAGAGGTTGCCGCATCAATTTTCAAACCGGCCAGGGCTTTTTGAAAGTTGTCGCAGATGACCAGCCGGGCGCCGGGGAACCGTGAGGGATTGGCGAATTCAGGGCGGTCATCAATTACAGTCACATTAAAATCCAACATGGACAGCATCTGCACCAGAGGCTGGCTAATGTGCCCACCGCCCAGAACAATGGCCCGCGCCTCGCTTTCGACTCTGTCCCAAAAAAGCCGATAATGCCCGCCGGCTGTGTCGCTGACAGTAAAAGTGACAGGCTTAGTCCAAGCCATTGCCCGGACTGTTTCGGCAATCTTGCCGGCTGCCGCCTCATCCAGTTCGCCTTCCATATGCCCATTAGAATGCAGAAGCAGCATCTTCCCGATGTATTTTCGATGATCCGGTGAACTGTCAATCACCGTTATAATATCCGACATACGTCCCTCATTTACGACAGACAGCAACTTTTCGAACATAACCGTCGTCCCCTCTCTCCCCGTTATGAATTCCTGCCTTCTTAGGAACAGAAGGATGAAGGCTGCAAGTAGCCCCCTTCCTGCATAATTTCTGTACTTATCTGATTGGTTCCTCTTTATGGCTAATGGAGCGAGCTCCTCGATTCGAATCAGATCATTGCCTCACCCGTGTCGGTCTTAGCGACAAATCCGTTATACTCCAGAAGTTCCATAGCTTTAAAATATGTCTCGCTGACCATAGCCGGGCAGCGGGTCATCCGGTTCCAGGGATCATCGTTCAAAATAGTCCGGCAGTCAATGCCGCCATATTCCTTGCCGAATTTTTCTTCAAACCATATCGCCAGCTCCTCAATCATCACATTCAGCATCCGGTCTTCCTTTTCTTCCAGTTTCCCTCTTCCCGCATACAGGCCTAAAAGGCAAACCGCCCCAGTCAGAGCGCCGCAATTTTTGCCGGTAAACCCTAAACCCCCGGCCAATCCATTCATGGCCCGGATTAAGCCGGGATTGCTCCCCCCCTGCCGTTCCAGTCCCAGGATCAGGAGGATCTGGCTGCAATGAAACCCCTGCAGGTGCAATTGGGTCATGCGGGCCATCTCATCGGACATTAGGCATCCCTCCCGTCGTTTTTTTATCAGTACCTGCGCTAACATTCACCAATTGGACCTGATACCCCGAACCGCTGCTCCGGATGATATTGAGACAGCCGTAATCCTGACCGATGCGAAACAGATTGGCCAGAGGAATCCCCAAAACATGGCATAAAATCAGGCGATTGACCCCTGCATGGCCGGCGATGGCAATATGACCGGCGGAAGACTGTAAAATATCATGAAAGGCAGCGGTCACCCGCCGGCTGCAGTCGGCAAAACTTTCGCCGCCGGGAACGCGGCAGCCGCCGATATCCGCGCCACGGGCCTTAAACTCTCCGGGAAACGCCGGGCAATAGAGTCAAAAGTCTGGCCTTCCCATTCGCCCAGGCTGATTTCCCGCAGCTCTTCCCGAGGCAGCACGGCCGCATTGCTGCCGTCGGCAATAATTTCGGCGGTTTGCCGGGAACGGGAAAGGTCGCTGCAGTATAGGGCGCTGATCTCTGCCCCGGCCAGCCTGTGCCGCAGGCAGCGGGCCTGCTCCCGGCCCGGTTCGCTTAGCGGCAAGTCCAGCTGCCCGATATAGCGCCGCCGCTCATCCGCCAATTGAATTTTCCCGTGCCGGCAAAGATAGATCATCCTGGCTTCCATCCGACTGATTCAACTCCCTGATGATTCTCTTGGCAGTACCGGGGAAAAGCGTATCTCCCTGGAGACTGATTTCCATCGTTACTTTCAACGTGCGATCCCGACGGGAGCCGCATATTGCCGGCACCTGACGCAGGGCCGCTTCTATGCTGCGCTTTGCAGCTTCCCTGTCCTGTCCCGCCGTCATAGCTGTAATCCTCAGCTTGGCGGCCCTTTGCCGGTCATCCACTGCGGCGGTGAAGCCAATCAAGCCGGGCAGGTCAAAGAGGGCTTCATCCAGATCCGCCAGGGAAAAAGACCGGTTCCCGGCAGTCAGAATCCGGCTGCCGGTCCTGGCCGCAATGGGCTCCAAACGCCGCAGCACTGTGCCGCAAGGGCATGGTTCCGTCAAAAAGCGGGAAAGGTCCCCTGTGCGGTAGCGGATGAGAGGCATTCCCTGGCGGGTCAGGGTGGTGAACACTACCTCGCCTTCCTGTCCTGCCGGTACAGACTCTCCGGTGAGAGGATCAATAATTTCAAAATATAAATCGGCTTCCCGCAAATGGTAACCAGCGTGGGCTTCGCAGTCCAGGCCTCCGCCCAGACCCATTTCAGTCATGCCGTAATGCTGGAAGACCCGGCAGCCCCAGATTCGCTCCAATTCCCGGGAAACAGCCGCCGGAACATGATCCGTGCTGAGCAGCAGGCTCTTTAACCGAACGGAATAACCCTTATTCTCCCCATAGTGGGCTAACGCCAGGACCTGGGCCGGGATGCCGACCAGGGAGTCTGCCTGTTGCCGCATCATAAGGGCCAAGGTGTCCGGCAGGTTGGTTACCGCGCCGTGGAGAACGGGTTCCGCCCCCAGCCGGTTGAGAGCGGCGGCCAAGAGCGACCCCACGCTGCCGTTGCGTTCTCCCGGCAGCAAAACCAAGACTTTTTGGCCGGATGTCACTAAACCGGACATGCCTTGCTGAAAAAAATCAACGGTCAACTCCTGATCCGAAGGAGTAAAATACAGACGCTTGGGTTGTCCGGCGGTGCCGGAAGTGTCCATTGTCACCACCCGGCTGATTTCCCCCTGGGACACAGTCAGAAACTGCAGGCCCTGCTGCCGGATGTCAGCAGCAGAAGTAAAGGGAAAACAGCCTAAATCAGACAGGCGGCCGAGGTCTCTCGCTGCCAGGCCCTTGAACAACCTGCGGTAAAACGGGCTGTGTTCCCTGGCTGACCGGATGACTTGCCGCAGCTTGTGCAGCTGATACTGCTGGATGTGTTCCCTGGTCAGGGATGGAGCGTTTACCCCGATTTTTTGCATGATCCAGGCCTCCAGCGGGGTTTTGGCGATGCCCTTCCCGCTCACGAGGGCTGCGGAAGCTGCCAGCCGGGACGGTAAAGAGGCCGGCCCTCCCTGTCGGTCAAATTATAGGCGCAAAAGGGTATAATCCGCGCATCGGGGCTTACCACATGGATAAAACAGTCCCGCAGCCGCTCCAGTTCCAGATTCCAGACATCCTGAAAAGCCATGCCGGACACGCAGAAGGAAAATTCTCCCACCCGCTTTAAAAAAACGTCCAAACTATCCAGATTCATGGCGCAGTCTTCTGAAGCCCTTTCCTCATCTGCCCCCGCGGCCTGGCTGCAGCAGGAGCCGGCCCAGTGCCTGGCCACAAAGGCCTGGGCTTTCCTGGCTCCTTCCGCCGCCGGCTGCGGCGGACAACAGCATGCCTGCCGCCGGCTCAAAGCTTTCAGCTCGCCGTCAGCCATCACAACATAATGCGCGCTGAACGAGCAATAGGAATTTTCCGCTCCCGGGGGATGAAAATCCTCAGCCTTCATACGGCCTCCCGTTTGCTCCTCAATGGCCCGCAACACTTCCGGAATGGTAATCCGCTCCTTGTCTGAAGGGGGTTGGGGATAACGGCCAAAATAGCTCACCGGCTGAAAATGAACCCCCCGCACTGTGGGCATCAAAGACAGGGCAAGCTGCAGAATGCCGCCGATATCCAGCCGGTTCACGCCCGGCGCCAGAGTAGGCACCAGGACCACGCCTAATTGCTGCCGGGCGCAGTTGTCGACGGCGGCTTTTTTGACGTCCAGCAAGGCTTTGCCCCGCATGGTTTCATAGACCCGGTCGCTGGTTCCATCAAACTGCAGAAAAACACAGTCTAAACCGGCCTGCTTCAGTCGCTCTGCATAGCCTGGTTCTCTTGCCAGTCGCAGGCCATTGGTATTCAGCTGAAAGAAAGTAAAGCCCAAAGACCGCCCCAACGCGATAATGTTCGGCAGATCATCCCGCAGGGTAGGTTCGCCGCCCGACAGCTGGATATTATAGGGTCCGCCGCTGGCCAGCAGCAGGCGATACCAGTTTTCAACCGTCTTCAGATCGGGGTCCTCCCGGGTGTGATCGCCGCCGGCGAAAGCGAAACAAACCGGGCAGTTTAAATTGCAGCGCTGGGTGACTTCCAGCAAAACGCAGCAGGTATGCTGGCGATGATCCGGACATAAGCCGCAGTCAAAGGGGCATCCCTTCTCTGCCGGCTGGGCGCACACAGGCGGCTGCGAGGGCAGTTTAGTCACAGCCCAGGAGTGATACGCCGGCTGTCCCCGCCAGATGATTGTCCTGAAGCCGCCGTGGTCCGGACAGGATTTCGCCAGGTATACATCATCCCCTGCGGCCAGGCGCTGGGCCGGTATGCGCCTGAGGCACACCGGGCACAGACTTTCCGTGGTGCTCAATACCTCCTCTGTCTCTCCCAGTTTCATCTTATACCTTCCTTTCCTGCTCCGGCAGGGCATACCGTCGCTAAATCGGCGCCTAAAAGCAGTTCTGCCTTTGCGCCGATTCTTTGCGCCGTTGACCGCCGTTTTTCAATCAGAGGCAATACAGCCTCATCGGCGGCAAACCGTTGCAAAGAAGGGCGAAACCGCTCATCCACAGAAACAATCCGGTCGCCTTGCACCAGTTTATCCGCCAGGTATACGACCGCCGCTTCATCCAGCGGCGACTCTTCTTCAAAGGCGATATCGCCATGAACAGCCACGATGGCCGCCACCTTCGGATAGCCCAGGCGGCGCAAAATATTCGCCCCATAACGGGCATGATCCGGTTTTCCTTTGGCCAAATCATGCAGCAGCCCCGCTGCCGCCACCAGCTCCAGATTAAGTCCCAGCCCCGCCTGATTCAGGCTGTCAGCCAGCCGCCAGGCCACTGCCGACACCAGCCGGCTGTGCCTGACCACCGGCTCCGGCGCAGCCCGCTTGCGCAAAATGGCTTCACACTCCGCTAAAGCCGGTGCCTCCCGCCGGGCAAATAAGCGGCAAATATTCTCATAATCCTCCCCTGTGTCCAGGTCGGCTGCAATTCCCCCATCCTGTACCTCAGCCTCCTCGGCCCAGGCTTCATACCGGGCCAGCAGCGGCCGCAGTCCCCCTTGTCCCTGCCAGGCCAGGATTTCCGGAAACAGGCGGGATGAAAGCAGCGGCGGGTGCCCCCGCTCACCCTGAATTACGGGATAACAGACATAGGGGCTTAGTTTACGGTAGGTCCGGCATAAGACTTTCAGCGTATGGCTTTTTACCAGAGGCATATCCCCCGGCAGCAGAAAGCAGGCCTGAGTTGCGGCGGCAAGAGTCTTTACGCCGCTTACGACGGAGGAGTACATGCCCTGGCTATATTGTTCATTCACTACCCACCGGACCCGGGCCCGTTCCAGCACCGGTATCAGTTCCCCGGCCCGGTGGCCCGCCACGACGGTAATATCCTTAATACCCGCCCGGCGAAAATTGCGGATGACCTGCTCAATCACGGTAGAATCGCCCAAAGGCAGTAACGGCTTAAACTGCGGCGCACGGGACGAATACCCGGCAGCCAGGATAAGGGCGGCTATATTTTCTCTTTCGCCGAAACTGCTCACGCCATTCCCTCCACTACTTTATGTCTTCCAGGAACCTATGGCCAAACGCATCTGCAGCTTCGAATCCGGGACCGTTCAAAAAGGTCCAGATGCTAGGAAGGGCTGCGAGAGCGCGCGCAGCCCTGACAACGCAGATGGGCCTCTTTCAACGGTCCTAATTGCGTATGGAATGCCGCCGCATCTTATCGTACAATGTTTTCCGCGAGACGCCCAGTTCTCTTGCCACCTGGCTGACATTGCCGGCATGTACATCCAGCAGTGTCAGGATTCTGTGCCGTTCCGCATCTTTGGCCAGTTTTTGCCTTTGCTCCCGGCACTCGAGAACGGGGACTGCCGGCAATAAAGCAACCGCTGGAAGATGTCCGGCAGGCAGGCTGATTTCGACTGGCAGATGCCGCAAGGCAATCACGCCGGTTTCCGCCAGGCTGGCCGCTCTTTCCACCACGTTCTGCAATTCCCGCACATTACCCGGCCAGTTGTACCGCTGCAGGCAGTCCATCACTTCCGGCTCGACGTAAAGACTGCAGCGCCGGTCCCGTCCCAGCTTTTCCATAAAGCAGGTGAACAAGAGCGGGATGTCTTCCCTGCGGTCACGCAGGGGGGGAATGGTGATGGTCACCACATTGAGCCGGTAAAATAAATCTTGCCGGAAGGAGCCTTTTTCCACTTCCTTGCGTAAGTTTTTATTGGTGGCGCAAATCAGCCGCACATTCACCGGAATCATTCTATCGCCGCCGATCCGCATCACCTTTTTTTCCTGTATGACTCTGAGCAGGGAAATTTGCTGCTCCAGCGGCATATCGCCGATTTCATCCAGAAACAGGGTGCCCCCGGCGGCCAACTCAAACTTTCCCGGCTTGCCGCCGCGTTTGGCGCCGGTAAAGGCCCCCTCTTCATAGCCAAACAGCTCACTGCCGATCAATTCCCGCGGAATGGCGCCGCAGTTTAAGGCGATAAACGGCCCGGCATGCTGGGCGCTGCGGTTATGAATGGCCTGGGCGAAGATCTCTTTGCCGGTGCCGCTTTCGCCCTGCAGCAGGATATTCGACGAATTAATCGCCGTCAGGGAAGCCAGCCGTACGGCTTCGCGAATCTCCACGCTTTCCCCGATAATATCATGAAACTGCAGGGTGGCGGAGTAGCCGCTAAAGCGATTGACCAGGTTTTGCACCTGTTTGATCGGCCGCAAAATGATAATGCCGCCGGTGACTGCGCCCTGCTCATTGACCACCGGCTCGCCGGAAGCCAGGCACTGGCACGGGCCGTATTGGGTATCAGCCATGACCGCCCTGTCGGTATAGGGTTCGTGAGCAGCTGATACTTTGCTTTTGCCGGATTCTTTCCCCTCAAACAGCTGCTGCACCGGCTGCCCCAGAATATCTTCCCTGGCGTGGCCGAAAATCTTCCAGGCCGCCGGATTGATCTCTGTTACCATGTCATTTTGGTCAATCATGATCACGCCGTCGGAGACGGCATTAAAGAAATTGGTCAACCGGTTGTTGATGATGGCCAGCTCCTGGTTCTTGCGCCGGATGTTCAGCTGGGCCGTGATGGCTTCCGCCGCCGCCGCCACCATCCCCAGGGTATGCAAATGGGATAGATGCGAGGCGCCCGACATATCCAGAATTCCGATGATCCGCCCGTCGGAATAAAGAATGGGTGCGGCGGAACAAGTCAGGCAGTGATGCTTCTGACGAAAATGTTCCGCCCCTGACACCTGAATGGGTTCTCCCAGGACCAGCGCTGTGCCGATGGCATTGGTCCCCGCTTCTTCCTCATGCCAGCTGGCGCCCCGGAAGAAATCCTGGGTCATGGGATTGGTCAGGGTATCTTCGTCGTCAAACAGCTCCATGATATGACCGTTTTCATCCGTTAATACCACCACAAAACCCGAGCCCCTCACAAACTGATATAGATTAGCCATAAAGGGCTTGGCAATTTTGATGAGCATTTCCTTTTCCTGCAGCACTTTATGCAGCGTCACGGCGTCCAGGGACCGGTGGGGCGCCAGGCTGCAGGGGCTGACTCCCGCCTGAAAACATCGGAACCATGATTCGGCGATCCGGGGCCGGACATGACTGGGGTTATGCTTTTTGGAGGATATAAACCTGCCCCATTCGCCCAGAATATTGTCAAAAGTGCCCAAAGTAGTGGCTTTCATGCCATTCACCTCGTTGTGCAGCTGGATATATATGACACAATTATTTCACTATTCTTTCTTCTCTTTTTTCATCCTGATCCCTTCTTTTACCAAACGGGGCAGTCGTTCCCCGGCACATCGGGGAGAGTCCGGTCCTTTGCCAAGCAGGTCATGGATTTTAGCCAGGGCTGCTTCGGAATAAAAGGCGATTTCGCTGGGATGGCCGGCAACAGTTTCTCCGGATAATATCACGCCGTTATCGGTTTCCAGATACTTCACCGGCAGAGTGCGCCGAAAAATTTTGCCTGTGGCTTTATCCATAATTTCTGCAACAATAGAGTCTGCTTCAATTTTCTCAAAGGATCTCTCCATCACGCCAATCTCCTGGTCTTTCATTCTGTCACCTCCAGGGTGCTTTTTTCCGCCACCAGCAGACAATAACCCAGCTGCCTGGCGGCAGGCCAGTTCTGCCGGCCTCCCTGCGCCGGCATGCAGCTTTGAAGTTCTTCCAGCGAGCCATGAGCCATAATAAAACCAGCCACAAACTCTTTCAGCAAAACCGTATGGTCTTCCCAGAGCAGAAGCCTGAAAGCTTTAGCCTCTATCAGGCGCAGCATCCCGGCTTGGTTCAAAACGCCGGCAATACGGCCAGAATCCGCCGCAGCATCCGGGGGCGCCGGGTCCGGTTCCCGGAGGTAAAGATCAGTAACCGCCAGCTTCCCGCCCGGGACCAGAATGCGATGGATTTCATCCAGCACCCGCCCCATGTCCTCCATGACCGACAGGCTGCACTCCGCCAAAACGCCTTGGACCGAGCCTCCGGCAAAAGGCAGCGCGTCGCCGGCAGCCCGGACGAGCAGCAGTCCGGCTGACCGTTCCCTTCCCTTTTGGAGGGAAGCCTCTGATATATCAACTCCTACCGGGTCCAGGCCGCACTTATCCCGCAGATATTCCACGGTCGCCCCGATGCCGCAGCCTATATCCGTTACTTTGGCGTTAGGCGCAAAACCGCAGCAGTTAACCAGCCGCCTGGTGAGCTTCAGCCCGCCGGGGCGCGCCCCCTCCGGCAGTCTGGACCACAGGCTGCCTTCTGAAATCCGGTCAGTTTGCATCATTTATCCTCCAGGGCCGCTTCCACCTCTTGCATCTTGCCTCTGGCCAAAGCTTCCGGGATATAGACCAGGCCGCACCGGGGACACTTATACAGTTCCACCGGAAATACGCTCCCCAGGTAGGCCAGTCTGACCTTGCCCAAAGTCAGGGGAATGCTGCACTTATCGCAACCGATATTTTCCGGTTGCTCCTCCTGTTTGCCCATTTATTCTCCCTCATCATCTGTATCCATGATCTCCAGTCTGTGGCTGTAGGCATTATGAAGCACAAAGCCATCGCCCTGAGGGGAATATTCCACCCAGTAGGTCACGGCCGCCGGCCGGAAATAGGCCAGATAATGGCCGCTGGCCGCGCTTTTCAGCCTGCTGCCGTTCTTTTCGGCCTGAGCGATGACGCTTTCCACATCGCTGACCAGGATTCGCCTGTCTTCCAGTATGCTTTTGACTGGGTCCGGGATACTCACTTTTACCGCCGGCAGCCGTTCGGCCACGGTTTCACCCCACATTTCCCGCAACAGCGCAATTTTAAGCCTGGCCCGGTTTTCCTGACGCTGCGAATAGCCGGGGCCTGCCTGCTCCGCCAGCCGGGCATCGCCGGAGCCAAACAGCAGGTCCAGCAAATGATAGACCCGTTTTCCCTGCCCGGCGAAATAGTCCCGGCACATGGCGCAATAAGCAAGATAATCCGTTTCGCATTCCCCGATGCGCCGCTGAATCTCTTTGCCTGCGACTTCCCGGTTGGCAAAAAGCATCAGGCCGCCATAACCGCAGCATATGGTCCGTTCCCGGCTGCGGGGCAGTTCTTCTATCTGATGGCCCAGTTTGGCCGCAATGCGGCGCACACTGTCCTGAAGTTCTGTTTCATGCCGGGTGGTGCAGCTGTCGTGAACCGCCAGCGTCTGCGGCCTAACCGCCGCTCCGGCGCCTTCCGGCAAGCCGGTACGGTCCAGCAGCGTCCACACCGTCTCTGCCGGCACAGCCGGCAAATAGCGCTTAAATATGCTAAAACAGGCGGGGCAGGCGGTAATCACCCGGGGGCTGCCCAGATTGCGCCAATTGCCTTCTATAGCTTGCAGAATCTCCTTCGCTTTTTCCTCCTGCCCGGCCCAGTCCGCCGGCGCACCGCAGCAGCCCAGCATAAGGCCGACGCCGCCCTCTGCTTTGGCGCATAAAAACTCATACAGCTTTCTGACCGATTGGGGCGACGAGGCCGCCAGCTGGCAACCGGGAAAAAAGGCCATGCTGCTGGCAGTCCGGCCCGGCTGATGCCGGTTCAGGACAAAGCTGTCGCCGCTGCTGAATTCCATGTCCCGCAAGGCGAAGTCATGCACCGACGGCGGCATTTTCCCCTTTTGGACCATCATTTGCCGCGCTTCCCGGCAGACTTCCCCCATGTCCAGCCGGTTGGGGCAGAGCTCGCCGCAAAGGCCGCATAAACTGCAGGAATTAATCAGCCGGTTGGCGGTGTGGATGCCCTTGACCAGGGCCAGGTTATTAAATACTTCCCGCACATACCGTTTAGGATAGGAACCGTAATGGGCCAGATACTCACAGGCTTTCACGCATTCGCGGCACTCGCAGGCCAGACAGCGGCCTGCCTCCTGCGCCGCCTCTTCACCGGTATAGCCGGCCGCCGGGTCAGAGGGGGCCACCCTGCGGGCTGGCTTTACCCCGGCAATGTTGACATACAGGCTGGCAGCAAAAGAGCCTTCTTTGTCCCGACTGGCCGTGAGGGAGGCGCCCTGCAGCAGCCGGTCAATGGAAACGGCGGCTATTTTGCCGTCGGCAATCGAGCCGATAGGTGAAGGGCTCTGCCCGGCCTGCCTCAGGCTGCCACCGGCGAAGATTTGGGGATGACTTGTGGCCAGGGTCACAGGATCAACCGCCAGATTGCCCGCTGTGTCGGTGTCAAGGCCCACCGCCGGCCAATCCATTCCTGGCTTGCCTATACCAAGATAAACGGCATCGAATCTGTCGCAGAGGCCGGCCAAGGTTATAGCCGGGTCGCCGTGAGCGCCCACAGACGTACTATATTGTATTTCTACCGGCATCTGGGTAAAAACGGCAAAATCTCTTTCGACCCACTGCCGGGGCATCTTATCTTCAGAAAGGTCCCGGATACGGCCCCCCAGCCGGTCACCTGCCTCAAAAACAGCCACCTTATAGCCCTTGCGGCTAAGCTCCAGGGCTGCCGTCAACCCGCTCAGCCCGGCCCCCACCACTGCCGCTTTCTGCGGCTTAGGCGGCAAAGGGACAATGGAGGGGATGCCGAATTCATGCCGGTCGGCGCAAACCCGTTCCAAGGCGTTAATCGAAATGGCAGTATCGATTTCCTGCCGTTTGCAGACTGCCTGGCAGGGCTGATCGCAAATCCGGCTGATAATCCTGGGAAAGGGGACTGCGGCCTGAAGCAGGCTGAATCCCCTCGCATAGTCGCCTGCTTTCACCGCGGCAACCAGCCCCCTTGCGTCCACACGGACCGGGCAGCCGGCTGTGCAGGCGGGAGGGCATTCCTGAATGCACTTCGCCTCCCGCTCACGCAATAGCTTATGATCCATACTTCTGTGCTCCCCTCTTCAACAGGGACACCTAAAACGAACTGGAAGAGAAAATACTCCGTTCAGTCCGTTTTAGGCTTATTCATTACCGTCCGGTGTTAGCCGGCGATTTCATTTACTATTTCTTGCTTAATTTTTCCAGTCCGGCTTTGATTTTTTCCGGCAGCGCCGGCACCGCGTACAGGCGTACGCCGCAGGCATTATAGATGGCATTGAGGATGGCCGGATGGGGCGCGGTCAAAGGCCCTTCGCCGGCGCCGGCGGCGCCGCCGGGTCCCAGGGGGCGGGGCGAAATGTTGTAGATGATGTCCATGTCATCGGGGATGTCCTGGATGTACGGCAGGCCGCAGGCCAGCAGGCTGGTGTGCTTTTTGAGATCCTCGAAGTCTTCGGTCAGGGCCAGGCCGATGCCCTGGGCCAAACCGCCGTAAATTTGGCCGTCGCAAACCGATTTGTTGGTAATGGTGCCAATGTCGGCGACAGTGGTAAATTTGACGACTTTGGTCTTGCCGGTTTTCATGTCCACTTCCACTTCCGGCATGAACACTTCGTACATGTAAACCCCGAACGGGGTGCCCTGGCCTGTCACCGGGTCGCAGGCAGTACCCGAGTAATCCCAGCGGCCGTCATAACGCAGCGGGATCTTTTCAGCCACCATTTCGTCGTAAGTGCGGTAAGTGCCATCCGGCTTTTTCATCGCCTTTAAGAGCATGGCGCAAACCACCCGGGTGGAATTGCCGGTCATGACATTGCTGCGGCTGCCGCCGGAGGGGCCGCTGTTGGGCGTGAGGGCCATGTCGTTCATGACCAGTTTGATCTGCTCCGGCTTGATGCCCAGAGGGCGGAGGACTTCATGGGCGTGAGTCAGGGTGCCGATGTCCGCGCCCTGGCCATGATCCTGCCAGGAGTTGCCGACGGTTACGCCGTCCTTGGTCAGCTCGGCCCAGGCTTCGGACCCGTCAGTCCCGTCCAGGCCGCAGCCATAGATGCCCAGCGCCAAACCGACGCCGCGCTTTTTCTCCGGGGCGGACAGTTCCCGGCAGCGCTGTTTGGCTTCCTGCCACAGGGGGCGAAGCTTGTTGAACATTTCTTCAAAGCAGAATACCTCCGGCTCCTGGCCTGAAGGGTTAGTAGAGCCCGGGCGGTAGATATTTTTGAACCGGAGCTCCAGCGGATCCACGCCCAGTTTTTCCGCCAATTCGTCCATGGCGATTTCGGAAGCCAGGAAGGCTTGCGGCGAACCATAGGCGCGGAAAGCCGAACCCCAGGCGTGATTGGTGCAAACCGTGCGGCCCTTGCTGCGAATGTTGGGAATGTCGTAGCCGGCGCCGATAAATTGAGCCTGACGCACCGTCAGCAAATCGCCGAACTCGGAATACGGCCCGTGGTCAATTGTCCAGTCGGCTTCCATGGCCAGCAGTTTGCCGTCTTTATCGGCGGCCAGCTTGCATTTGACAAAGCCGGGGGAACGCTTGCCGGTATAAGTGATGTGCTGGTACATGGAATAATTTAAGGAGACCGGCCTGCCGGTGGCCAGACAGGCTACTCCCAGCAAAGCTTCCATGGTGGGGCTGAATTTGTAGCCAAAGGTGCCGCCGGCAGGGTTTTGCACGAGCTGGCACTTTTCCGGGGCAATGCCAATCCCCTCGACAATCATAGCATGATGCAGGTGGATGCCGATGCTCTTGGAGTGGATCCGCAGGATGCCGTTCCCGTCGATATAGGCGTTGCCGCAGTCCGGCTCAATGGTCAGATGGGGCTGGCGGCTGCAGTAGGTATTGGTTTCCACTGTGACTACATCGTCCCGGTCCATAATCGGCTTGGTTTCGCCGCCTTTGATGACGCCCTGCTCATAATAGACATTGGGTGTGCCGGGATGGATTTCCATGGCGTCGGGAGCCATGGCGGCCGGGGCGCTCATGTAAGCCGGCAGCACCTCCAGGTCCACCCTGACTTTTTGCGCCGCTTCCCTGGCATGGGCTTCCGTGTCGGCGCAGACGATGGCGATGGCATCCCCGTACTGGAATACCTTTTCGTCGCACAGGATGGGCCGGTCCCAGCCATCGCCCTTATTGCTGGGGAAGGTACAGCCGAAAATGCGGTTTTTGCCTTTTACATCCTTATGGGTGACCACTTTGTACACGCCGGTCATTTTCTCGGCTTCCGACGTATCGATGCCCTTAATGTTGGCATGGGATACTTCGGCCTGCACCAGCGCCAGGCGCAGTGTGCCGGCCGGCATCTGCAGGGCCACGTCGGCGCCGTAATCCCAGGTTCCCGTCACCTTGCGCAGGGCGGAGGGGCGATGATAGGTAGTCCCCTGGATTTTATTGCCTACCGGCTGATACAGCAGTTCCTCCTTGCGCATTTCGCCGCGCAGCACCCTGGCCGCCGCCATCACTGCGTCTACCAGCGGCTTGTAGCCGGTGCAGCGGCAGGCGTTGCGGTTCTTCTGGAACCATTCACGCACGTCTTCCCGGCTGGGGTCATGATTTTTATCCAAAAGCACTTTGGCCGACAGAATAAAACCGGGACTGCAAAAACCGCACTGAGCACAGCCGTAAGCCATCCAGGCCACTTGCAGCGGATGCAGATTTTCCGGCGTACCCAGCCCTTCAATGGTAGTAATCTTTGCCTCGTCAGCAATCCGTTTCATTTTGAAGACGCAGGAACGGATAACCACGCCATCCACGATAATAGAGCAGGAGCCGCACTGGCCTTGGCCGCAGCCTACTTTGCAGCCGGTCAGGAGCAGCTGTTCCCGCAGCACACTGGCCAGAGTGGCTTCAGGGTCCACGATCAAAGTCCTGGTTAATCCGTTGATGTTCAAGACTTTCTTTTGCATTTTCCTCTCGCCTCGCTTTCCGGATAGTAAAACTCCTTGCAAGAATTTTCTAAAAACATGTATTGCAAGGAATGTGCCAAAAGTGGTATATGTAAAAAGTCCGCCTCGATTAATGAGGCGGACTATAACCCTTGTATCAGTCATGTAACCTATATGGTTAACAGGTAACGCATTCTATACACTTAGGTAACACTTTTTTGTAAAACTAAATTGACAGGCTGATCCCTAACTCATATAAGGCCAACGGCAGGCTGTGAGGCTGACTTAATGCCTGGTCAAAAGGCACCGCCACCATTTGATTGTTTTGCATGCCCACCATGACGCCGGCCCCTCCTTCCACCAGCAGGTCCACTGCCTTAGCCCCCATTCGGCTGCCCAGCATCCGGTCAAATGCTGAGGGGGAACCGCCCCGCTGAATATGTCCCAGGACTGTAACCCTGGTTTCAAAGCCGGTTTTCTCACGGATCAATTCGCCGATTGTCTGCCCATTGGCTACTCCTTCCGCTACCACAATAATGCTGTGTTTTTTGCCGCGTTTATGGCCTTGCAGCAGCCGGGCGGTAATATCATCTATATTGGCTTCCTTCTCCGGAATCAACACTGACTCAGCGCCGCCGGCCACCCCTGACCACAGGGCAATATCTCCCGCATGTCGGCCCATGACCTCAATGACATAGGTCCGCTCATGAGAGGTAGCTGTGTCCCTGATTTTATCAATGGCGTCAATCACCGTATTCACCGCCGTGTCAAATCCCAGGGTAAAATCAGTACAGGCAATGTCATTGTCAATGGTCCCCGGTATGCCAACCGTAGGAAATCCCAACTGGACTAACTTCTGGGCGCCGCGAAATGAACCGTCGCCGCCGATGACAACCAGTCCTTCTATGCCGTTTTCCCGCAGGCGGCCAAGGGCTTGCCGCTGCCCCTCCTCGGTCTTAAAAGCCTCGCTCCGGGCTGTTTGCAGAATGGTTCCCCCACGTTGAATGATGTCCCCTACGCTTCCCAGCTCCAGGGGAATGAAATCGCCTGCCATTAAACCCTCATAGCCGTGTTTAATTCCTGTCAATTCCAGCTGTTTGAATATCCCCCTTCTCACCACAGCCCGAATAGCCGCATTCATTCCAGGTGCATCTCCGCCGCTTGTCAGCACAGCGATCTTTTTCATTGAGTTCCCTCCCAAATGAAAATCCGTCAACAGTTCAACAGTATTTGCCAATTCAATTCGCTGCTGCTGCCAAAAAATCCTTTACCCCGCTATAATAATCGTCTATCCTCGCAGGATATCCGGCTTAGGGCATGGTATATAGTACCTATCTGCATATATCGACAAAACCGGGGGATAGAAAATGTTAGACCAAGCCCAACAAATCCTGCAAAAATACTACGGCTATCCTTCCTTCCGAGATGGACAGGCCAAGATTATTACCAATTTGCTCAGCGGCAGGGATACACTGGCGATCATGCCAACCGGCGCGGGAAAATCCCTTTGCTACCAGGTTCCGGCCATGCTGTTTCCCGGCTTGACCCTGGTCATCTCACCCTTGATTTCCCTGATGAAAGACCAGGTAGACGCCTTGCACAGCATCGGCATCCCGGCGACTTTTATCAACAGTTCCCTCACTGCCGGAGAAACCAACGACCGTATCGCCAGAGCCCTGTACGGAGATTTCAAGCTCTTATATGTGGCGCCGGAAAGACTGGAGTCCGAATTATTCCGCCGCTCTGCCGCTTCCCTGCCGATTTCTCTCTTAGCCATCGATGAGGCGCACTGCGTTTCCCAGTGGGGACACGATTTTCGTCCCAGCTACCGGGCCATTGCCCCGTTTATCAGCTGCCTGCCCAGGCGTCCGGTCATCGGCGCCTTTACCGCCACGGCCACGGATGATGTACGGCAGGATGTAATCCAACTCCTGAATTTAAACCGCCCTTCTGCCTTTATCACCGGTTTTGACCGGAAAAACCTCTCCTTTGCCGTCCTGCGGGGTGTCAACAAGCAAAAATTTGTCCTGGAGCATGTGGCTGCCAACCCGGATTCATCCGGCATCATCTACGCCACCACCCGCAAAGAAGTGGACGACCTCCATGACTTGCTGCGACGCAAAGGCTGGCCGGTGGGAAAATATCACGCCGGCATGAGCGACGCGGAGCGCACCCAAAACCAGGAGGCTTTTGTTTACGACGACCTGCCGATTATCGCAGCCACCAACGCCTTTGGCATGGGCATTGATAAATCCAATGTCCGCTACGTGCTCCATTACAATATGCCGAAAAACATGGAAGCCTACTACCAGGAAGCTGGCAGGGCCGGGCGAGACGGAGAGCCCGGCGAATGCATCCTGCTGTTTTCGCCTCAGGACACGCTGCTGCAAAAATATCTGATCGAACAGGGCACCCACGCCCCGGAACGAAAGGCCAACGAGTTTGAAAAACTCCAGACCATGGTGGACTACTGTCACACCCCCCGCTGCCTGCGAAAATATATTTTGCAATACTTCGGCGAATCCGATGCTCCTGACCAGTGCGGCAACTGCGGCAACTGCAATGACGACCGGGAACTGACGAATATTACGATTACCGCTCAGAAAATCTTCTCCTGCATTCTGCGGATGAAAGAGCGCTTCGGGACAGGGCTGGTAGCCGATGTATTAAAAGGGGCCGCGAACAAAAAGGTGACTGAGATGGGATTTAGCAGCCTGTCCACCTACGGCATCCTGAAGGAATACTCCACCCAGGAGATCAAAGACCTGATCAACCTGCTGGCAGCCGAAGACTATCTGTATTTCACCCCCGGCCAATACCCCCTGGTAAAACTGACCCCCAAAGCCGGCGACGTACTGAGAAATCAGGCCGAAGTCTGGCAAAAGGTTACCAAACAGCCAAAACAGCAGGCCGTGGACAACTCCCTCTTTGCCTTGCTGCGCAACCTGCGGCGGGAAATTGCCAGCCGTGAAAACGTACCGCCGTATGTGGTCTTCGCCGACAGTACCCTGCGGGAAATGTGCGAACAGTTCCCCCCGGATATGGAATCCCTGCGCCTGATCAAAGGTGTAGGCGAGGTCAAGCTGGACCGGTACGGCCGGGAATTCCTGCAGGTCATCCTGCTCTATATGGCCCAGCACAATATTCAGCCAATATCCCGCTCAAACGCTCATCTCGCCGCCCCCGACAAACCTCCGGAGCTTCCCAGCCACATCATCACCCTGAACCTCTTCAAGGCCGGCAAATCCCTGGAAGAAATCTGCCAGGAACGGGACCTGAAGCCGGTCACTGTCCAGGACCATCTGGTACGTTGCAGCCTGGAAGACCATAGCATCGACTGGGACCGGCTGATCCCGGCCCAGTATGAAACCGTGATTCTGGACACCATCAAAAAGCTGGGACCGGACCGGCTCAAGCCATTGAAAGACGCGCTGCCGTCAAACATAACCTACGAGACGATTAAGGCGGTTCTGTGCAAACATAAGCTGGTCCAGCGCACAGATAAATAACTATTTATTAAAATTAATGAATAGTTATTGACAAATATGCATATATAGGTATTATTATTTATATACGTATATAATGAGGTGACTAAAATGGCCCGGACAGGCAAACGACTTCAGGGACCAGGGGACAGAATGAAGGATTTACGCGAACAACTTGGCTTGACGCAAGATGAAGTAGCAAACAAAGTTGCCGCCGCATTGCGAGAAATGGGCTCCAAAAAAGACTTTTCCCAGTCCCAGTACAGCCGGTACGAAAAGGGCATACCCAAGCTTTGGCCGCAGGATGTTATGGAAGCCGTAGCCCAGGCCCTAGGCGTCACCTCATCCTACCTTTTAAGTGTCGAGGACCAATTTTCCCATCACAGTGACGAAGTCTTAGAATGGCTTAAAAAGCCGGAGTCCGCCCCCTATGCCAAGGAGGCGTTTATCGCTTATCTGAAAGAGCAGGCGTGACACCCGCTCACATCTAGGATAAACAACCTATAAAAACAAAGAAAGGGGAGGCCGAAGCCTCCCCTTTTTTTGTTGAAATCTTACCTTACCATGACGCCGCAGATACCGGAATCTGCCGCCGATGATGAAACCGCTCAGCATCAAACCTTATTTTGTGATTTTTTGCTCCTCAAGCTATTTTATCGCCAGGTAACCGGCTGCCAGCAGCAGCACACTCCGTTCAAACTTAAGGCGTCTGCGCTCGCGCCGCATCTCTTTTTCCAACTGTTCTAACGATTGTCTGGCCTTCTCTAATGAGTTCTGCGCTGTCTGCAGATTGATTCTGACTTTCTGTGATTCGTGCCTCAACGTCAGCAATTCGGTCTGTAACGCCGCCAACTCCTTCTGATACTCTTCCAGCTTCAGCCTCGCCGTCTGCAAGTCTGTTTTCGATATTTCCAAGTCTTTCACCAGCGCGCTGGTGTTGCTCTCCAGCTGATTGAAGATTTGTTCGAGCCGCGCCAGCTCCGGGTCCGTTATCTCGGCCGCCGTACCGATAGAGGGCAGCCAGGCTAAGGAGAGCAGCAAGAATACCGTACAAATACTTTTTCGCATCAATCGGTATCACCTCCCACAATACCAAAATAATCGGTAATCCCCCTGGCGACCGCCCGCGCCATACGGTCCTGCCATGCGGCGTCCGCCAGTAAGCAGCTTTCCTCTTCATTGCTGAGAAACGCCATTTCTATCAGGCACGCTGGAGCCTTTGTGTACACCAGGACATAGAATTTACTTTCTTTATCCGGATCCCCATCTGAGTAATCTGCACGTCCATACCGATCCGGGAATTCACCCTGAATTTGTTCAAATACGCGGGTCGCCAGTACGTCTCCCTGGGTTTGCCCCGGAGAAGTCCAAACTTCAAATCCGTGCGCAGAAGGGATCGTCGCACTGTTGCAATGCAAGCTGACGAACAGGTCCGCTCCCCAGTCATTCGAAAACTGCGTGCGATATCCAAGATCATCGGTTTCAGGCTGTTCCAGTTCAGTACGAGTCAAACAGACTTCGTGCCCGGCAGCGCACAGGTAACTTCGGACCAGCAGGGAAACGGATAAAGCAACATCCGCCTCCCGCAAACCGGTATATGGCGATACTGCTCCCGGATCCGTCGTGGGGCCTGCGTGACCAGGATCAATGCAAACCTTAGCCATCAATATTACCTTCTTCCTGATGCAAATCCGGCGACTGGGTCGCTTTTTGCATTGCCCGGATCACCTTTACCTGGATGTCGATAATGTAACCGATGAGCTGCGGCGGTATCAGATATTTGCTCAACCCCTTCAAACCTAACACAGTATAAACAAAATCAATAGCGTTTTGACGTTTTTGCTTGTTTGACATGTCGTCCGCGAATTCGTCCAGATAATAGATTTGTTTCTCAATTTTCTTCCCCAATTTCGAATGAGGATCTCGTGCATAAATCAAAAAGCCAACCCACAAAATCAGGTTGGCAACGATCACAACAATAATTGCCCAGTAAACAGGATCGAGACTAATAGACGTAAACCCTAAATTCAGCAAATTATCATCTCCCCTATTTTTATAGTCCTCCGTAAAGGAGGAATGGCTGGAAAATCGCAGGTCCAGATCCATCTGGATTCGGCTGCGGAACTCATCGCATCATGGTAGATCTGCACATTGGCAGCTGCGACAGGTGTATTGGTTGTCAATATAGTGTAGCTGACCAGCATGCCGGCACGCGGAAAGAGATTGATGACTGACTGCTGGCCATCCCCAGGATTAACAAGCGCGACGCCGGCTGACCAGGTCGGCGTCGGGAAATCAGACACGATCCTGATCATACACTGCCATCCCAGTCTATGCCGGCTATGATAACGTCAATCTCTTTGATCGATTGCGCTGTTTCGATGGCATTTTTATACTCACTACATAAATATAACTTTTGATATTTCCAATCTGCTGCGGCCAGCATCACGGCCTGCAATTGTTCGTAGGTGTGCGAAAACCATTCTTTTGTAACATCATCCGCATTCCATATACGGTATGATGTCGGTTTCCCGGTTGACTGTGCTACTTGCATAGCCTGCGCAAAATTAATTTGATCAACTATATCAGTATCATACCTGTGACGTTCGCCCAGAGCATCACAATAAAAGCCAGATATCAATATCTGACTGCAGGCGTTGTTTACCTCCGCAATTTTCCACTGCTTATAACCCGCAAGGTTCGGAACATATGGCTCAAGTTGAGGCGGTTCCGGCTCTGCTGGTTTCAGTACAGGTACGCTGCCATCCCAGTAGTATTTCGTCCAGTCTATCGGCATCTTGGATTGATACCAACCGTCAGGCGGATTGTCACCGCTATAGGTTTTTATGGCTGTATCTCCCTCAATTAAATAAGCATACATCATAGATCGCCCCCAATCACCAAAGAGTAAGATCGCGCTGCAGGGGGTTCAGCCCCGCCGACATAAATCTTCGCCAAACGCGTATCTGTCAGAGAATACAAATACCCGTCAGCGTAAGCCATGCCACGACACGCCGACACGCTGCTGCTGCCTAAATTCGAATGCTTCAGCGACTCTACAATTTGCATTGTGCTAGGATCAATCTTAATTATGGTAATCGGGTCTGTGCGGCATTGCGCGTATATGTAGCCGTTAACAGCCAAGCACCTTTCAGGACTAATATTGTCGTTGGTGTTTGCTCCCGGAAACTGGACTGTGTCCACCCATTGAAATGTGTTGAGATCGATTTTTGCAATCCTTCCAGGGGCGCGACGCAGTATAACATATAGATAGTTCCCGATAACACACAGATCGTATGGATACGCGTCAGAATTGCTCGGGTTTGTATTTGGGACTTCTAACTGTGCGGCGGTGTGCAATGTACTTGTATCAATTTTTGTAACTCTCCAGGGAATTGTTGACTGGTATTGCACGGTATAAATATATCCATCTTTTATCACCGCGCCTGCGGGGTTCGTGTCCCACCCGGCACTGCTTAAATACGATAAGGCAAGAGACATGTTACTTTTCAGATACTTTTCACGCCTGCCATTACCCATCAAGTAGTAAACGTAATTGTTATCCGTGGCTACTGTATAATTTACATACCCTGTTCCACGGGCCGAATAAGTACTGTTAAATGCTTCGGTAGCATAATCGATCTTATGCACGTAATTTACGTTATAATAGGCGGTGTAAAGAAACCCATTATCATATACCATACCGAATAACTGTGAACCGGCGTATGAAGAAAGTTGAACGTGGCCAATTGACCCCAGGGTCTCCGGGTTGTACTTAACTAAGGCACTTGCGCCAGATGAATAATAAGAAACATATAGTATCTCGCCCCCCGTCGCGAGAGCGCACCCGCCGTTTCTCGTAACTGAATTTACAAGTTCCATGTACCCTCCTAGCTAAATTCCGGCTGTACATTCAGCATTTTTAAATTATTTGCTGTCGTCTCAACTTTGTACCAAAAGGTATCCCCCACCGCATATACCACATCTGTCATATCAGCTGTCGCCTTTGCAGTCGAAAATGAGAAGTTGTACTGCTCGGCATCGTTCTTATACAGCCTTAAAGTAACTTCGGAACTAGGCACGAGGTCTCCATTTAAACTGGTATTGTCTGTAGATTGTACGGTCAGGGTTTTTAACGTTCTGGCAGACCGCAGTAAAAGAATGGCGGAGCAGGAGTTATTGACCGGATTGATCATCGGTATTGCTATGCTTGGGGGCGGTGGCGTCTCAGACAAGCCTCCTGATATTAACACGCGGAATTCTCCCGGATCCGGCGCCTCGGCGAATCGAACGGTTACCGTATTTTCGTCAGTGGCTTCGGCTTGAAATAGAGGGTAGTCATAGTTATCCTCGGCATGATTACTCCGCACCGTGACAAATACGTCCCTAGTTCCAAGATCATGTTGGCACACCGCAACCGTATCCCCACCCACGTCAAAGGCCTTTAATGCAGGGACACCCCCGCCTCCCGCGGCTACATCCACCTGGTCGATTCCGGTACCGGCGGCATTGACCTTTAGGTATTTGTTCGCCACTAGATCCTGCTTGATAGCATGAATAGATAGGTTGTCTACCTCTAATTCAGAGAGGCTTTCCGCAATGACCGTCATAATCTTTTCGCTGGAATAGGTTGTCCCGGCAGCCGTCTGGGTGTCGTCTATCTCGGCCTTGGCATCCACCTGGGCCTGCAGGGCTGCAACATCCCCTTGCAAGCCTGTCACATTGCTTCCCAATTGAGCTATATTCCGTTCGGCTGCCGTAACCCTGGGCGCCAGAAGATTTTGAGCGTTTTCTAAGTCATCCAGTTTTTCCTGCATATCAGGGATCGGCTCCTGCCCTTCTTGCAACGCACCGATTGCAGCGTCAAGAATTTCTGTGTTTGTGTTCAGCAGTTCTTTGCTCACAAGGTCTGAGCTTTCAATGAGTTTTAAATTGATATTTGCCGTATCTGTGGCCATTTTCCCACACCTCCCTATAAATTCGGCACGGCGATTTGTCGGAACCCAGCGCCGTCATATTGATACGCCGCCAAGTTACCCATAGCGTCGGGATCAAAGTATGTCAGGGCGATATAGCCGTTAGCCAGAGTCATCACATCATAAGTATTTGCGCCGATGATCGCCAGGATTGTGCCATTAGGCACCACCCATTTGCCGGACGGCAATAAAATCCCACCCAAGGCTAGCGCATCCACCACAATGGGCATGCCGTTTTCTCCCGCCATTTGCGTATATCTATTATCATAGACAGTTCCCAGTACAATAACCGGCATATCCGTCAGAGGGATGGTCCTGTTGAGCGTGGTATCGGGAAAGGATACTACCACATTCCCGTTGCTGTATATCCTGGACAGGATGGCCTGCGCCTCTTGTTCCGTGGCGCAGGCATCAACGATATAGGGCGGCTTCCAGAAGAAAGTACGCACATGGTTCTGATAGGATTCCAGGCCATTGAATTTCGCTGTGACGACAATGGTCGTCTCCGCGTCAAAGGAGGCCCGGTCCAGGCAGCGCTGCGCCCAGGTATAGGTCCATTTTGTCGGAGTCTTAGGTAAAACCGCGTCATCCCCTGCCGGTATCTGAGACAGGACCTCCTCCCGGAGCAAGGCGCTTCCGCTATACATCCTGATGACTGTCTGCAGTCCGTTTTCGGCTTCAATATCCTGCCCGCTATAGTAATCGGTGATATCATCCTGGGACACGCAGCCATGGGCAACTGTTTTGTTTCGCACAGCCCAAGCCAATTGCAAATCGCCGGTGGCTTCAGTGATGCGCGGCAACGCTGCCTGCATATGGCTGGTCAGACGGATTCGGCCAGGAGGATTGGGCCGCTCGGCGCGGCGGACGGTGGTCAACGGCCTGACTTTCGCGGCGCTGAACTCTTCCTCGGCGTCGGCAGTGGCCGTAGTGATATTGTATTGCTCGCTGACGGTTTCGCCAGCAGGGCATATCGGTCCGCCGGTCGTCACATTGGCGTAATATCCCGGGTCCAGGAAATAAACGATGTCGCCGGCACCATGGCCGGCCGGTACGGTATCATGGGTGGCCCGGATAATATTCGACACCCGCCAATTGCCATTGGCCAGTTGTGTCAGCGTACCCCACCCCATCAGTTCGCTATTGATTACCAGCAGGCGTGAGCCGTTACGGGCTAAATCCATGCCGGGTTTGACATTGCGTCTGGCCAAATCAAACAGGCCCCCCAAATCGATGAGTTCAAATCCGACACTGTCTTCCATGGCACTGTCTAGTGCAATGGGACCGACCAACTGTCCCGCCGGCGTCCAGAGGTTCAATCCATGTGTTTTTATCCAGGACAGGTCTTTATACCGCCACACGTCCCAACGGGCCGTAATGTTGTCCGGCTGCGCCGCCAAGGCGTAAACATAGCTTTCCAGCGAATGGCCCAACTCCCAGGGCGCCTCGAAATACCGGAATACCTGCACGCCGGTGGGATATTCCATCGGTCTGGTCCAGGAGGTTGTATCATTAGCGCCATAAGTGGTCTTACCCGCACCGAAGACATCTTCGACAGCGTCCACCGTGATCTCGCCGCTGACAAAATCACCAATATCAATATCGCTGACCCGCATGACCAAACCGGATATGCCATAAGGTTTCCAGTTTAGCTTAAATGGGTCCCCCGGTCTCAGAGTGTAGGCCTTGCGATTGCAAATCAGGCTGGCGGAAGCCAGAGGGAACCCTCTCTGCTTTAGTTCCCGGTTAGCTGCCCAAGCCGCATTGGCCGCGTTGGTAAAATAGGTGAAGTCCAGATCTTGGGAATTACGATCCCCATGATTGGCTTCGATCACCGCCGGATCGCTGTCCATCACAGTAGCTGTTTCATATAGCGCAGCTCCGTCCGAATAGGCGGCAATAATCTCACCCACTGAGTTTGACCATACGGTCCGGGAAAAATCGATGGAACTGCAGATGGATTCATCTATGACCGGCAGATTGTCCGCCTCATAATCATCCCGGATGAGTTTGAAGGTAAGCTTACCATTTTGGGGATTAATATAGCGGACCATGTCCAGGTGATCACACAGGTTATCAATAATATTACGCACCTGGGCCTTGGCCGTAATCTTAAAGGATACGCCCCTCCCCTCGTCCTTCAGCGTCCTGCCCACTGCCAGCAGGGAATCCACATCCAATAACTCCGGGTCTTTTCCCAAACCCCATTCGTTATTGACATGCATCTCATAGATGACCTCCGCCGGATTGGCGTCATTGTCACCGATGCCCCCCAGACCCAGACGATTGGGAATCCATTGCAGGTCGATCCAGGTTTGAGGAATGGCGGCCTGTTTGCCGATATAAGCCACCGGTACCACCAGACTGACGAAGGGCCGGTAAGCCGGCGTCAATCCCTTTAATTCCTGGGGTATGGAGCTGGCACTCATCTCAGCCGCCATCCAGGGGTCCGCCGGTTGATCGGGGCCACCCAGGTAGGCCCGTATATCGCCGACGAACCCGCCCCCCTCGTCGACGCCGCCGAATAATTCATCTTTATTCACATGCATGATATAGGGGCCGGCTGGGTAGTCTTCCCGGGACACGTCGCCGGTCCAGGCTTCTTTCTCATTCAGGTAGATTCCCCGCAGCCGCAGTCCGGCCCCGGATACGCAGCATAGTATTTGATAGCCCAGATAATACTTGAAACCTTTTTGAACAGTGGTCCTAAGCAGTCTTTCGTTGATCAGCCGGTTAAACAGCCACATGATCAGCGCATTCAAAATGGTCGGGCCTAATTGCTCCTGGGATTTGGCATGATTTGGCGCAGCGTTGGGCGGATGGGGATGAGGCCAGACCCAACCTGTCACCCTCGACAAGGCCCAGGTGATTGCCGTTGCCTTGATGACCTCCCAGCCGTCAAACTCAGCATGGGCTGAGTATTCCTCAGTATACTTTTTATAATCAAATCCTCCATAATAAATAATCAGAGGATTTTTGATGATAGAACGGCCTATGACCACCGGTACCGGCGCACCCAGACCGGCTGCCTCGGCGCTCAGTTCGGAGGGTTCCTGGGATGTTTCGTCCTCCTTCTTATTCAGCCAGTGAGACAAAAGTGTTGTAAGACCCCAACCGAGATAAGGATTCATAGACATTGCTTCTTCCTCCTACATGGAGATTCTGCCGATATATCCGTCAGTATCCCGCTTCACCACGGCTGAATCCACCCAATACACGCCGTTGCCTACCTGGGCGGCGGAATCTGTATCCGGCGGGATATAGGGGCAGCCGGTAAAATTAAGCGTGTTGTTAAACCGTTTGGCGCAGGTGCGGAACAATTTATCGCAGCCCGGAACCAGCGTCACATAGCCCATCGGTGTGGCGGGAAAGGGATATCGCAGGGTAAGGGCAGCGCCGGCATTGGCGCTGATCATTCTCATATTGCCGCCGTAGTACATCATACCGCCGGCGAAATAGTCGGTTTCATAGTTGGTCAGTTCATTCATGGCCACATTCAACCCGCTGGCTCCGTCCACATACAGCGTCTGCTCATAGTCGGCCTTGTTCAGCCGGCATGAGGCGTCATACACTACATTGCAGCAAAAAAACTGCCGCATAAAGTTCGGCAGTTTCCGGGACAGCCAATTTTCCATTTTTACGGTGAGTTCGCATTCTGAGTCACGAAAGGAGGCCTGAACAATCTCGCCGGCGAACAGTTTGTCAAAAACGCCATGGTCCTGGTCATGCAGGCGAATGATGGTCAGAGTCACAGGCTTGTCAGGCGGGGCCGCCTTAAACAGAGCCGCGACAGCATTATCTTTAGTGACCGTCACAACCACGCTGGACGAGTCTCCCTGGCTGGACGGCTTGATACTGTTGCGTCGGATGTAATCGGCTGCGTATCGTTCTGTGCCTGTCAGCTCGTTTTCCGTGACGGTTAAAGCCACGTCAGACCGGTCGGAGGTATATAGGTACGTCATATCTCGGTACCGGAACTTGTAGCATTCTATGGGCTGACCGTTTTGCGCAGAACTTTCATATACCGTTATATTGCTTTGGGCCATCAGGCGTTCACCTCCGCAAAGGATATCGTTGTTGTAGCCATGCCTGCCGTGTCATAGTCCATGATCAGGGCATCATTGTCGAACCGGTATCTTAGCAGAAAGGAAATCAGCAGCACATCTGACTTTTTCACGGCGGCGGTCAGGGTACTGTCCAAATATACTTTGCCATATTTACCGGCAGCGTCGGTGGAATATCCAGCCAAGGGGATGATTTGAACCCTGCCGTTCTTCAGAAACAGAATGATCAATTTACGCCGGGACATCTGGCTGTAATATTTCCAGTACAGCGGCCATTCCACCATGATATACGACTGCCCTTTCGCCGCGTCTTCCGTCATGGTCATGTCGTTAAGCCAGGTCGGGGCGTAAAACGACTTCCAGCGGCCCTTGCACTTGGTGAAAAAGCGCTGAAAGTTATTGATTTCCGACCTGCTGGCCAGGACATATTCCATTTCCTTATTTTCTGACGAAGACAGGCTCTTTACATCGTATTTGACCAAGCCGCTTTTGTTGTCCAGCTTATTGGCGTTCCGGGTGAAATTCCCCGCAATATCCCCTGCCCATGACGGCGGTATCGGGAATATATCCACCCCCTGATAGGCGGGGGGGATCGCATGTTGAAAGGGGGTAGAATTCTCCCATGGTTCAAAATAATTTTCGTCCAGCGCCGTTGGCAGGCCGGTGGCCGTATAATCCGTCAACAGCTCCACGTTAAGCTGCATATCCGACAGGGAGTCTGTGTATAGTATGAAATCCTCTTCCGGTTTTAGATAGCCGTAGGCCACGGGACAAATCATATGGCCCTGGATAGAATAGTTTTTCTCCAATATTTCAGTCAGTTTGAGAGATCCGTCCCCATGTAACGCGCTCAGGAAGTACCGTTCGCCGCCATCCACGTCGTTTCTCCAGAAGATAACGCCGCTACAGCCCCGGAATTGCCACAGGTCGCCGCTAGAGAGGCTGACATGAGACATGTTGGCATAGGCTGGTTCCGTCATGGAACAGGCGGCGTGCCAAAGGGGAATCTCAATTTGCTCATTCTGCCTGGCATAGGACAAGGCCCGCAAATACTGACTTTGCGCCGGTATCATGCCGTGATAATCGTAGGATATGGACCGGCGCGGATACTTGCGCAGGGCTGCCCGCTGCTCGGTGTTGTCCCAGGAGGTATGAACCTGGGTTAAAAATTCAAGGGTTTCCGATATTTTCAAACGCATCAACCCCAATTCGGTGACAAGTCAAAGATTCGCCGGGCATTCGCCTCGTAATGCGGTGAACTGAAATACCAGCGGAATATTTCATACAGCATCCATGGCTCATATAACATCTTGCTATCAGTGCTTAACAGTCTCTGGGCAAACAAGGCGATCATCAGATAGCCGACGCCGGCAAATTGCTGTCCGGCAAGATCCACTATATGCCGCACGGCCGGATTCCCCGGATCGCTTGCCAGCAGGTTGAGGGAGTAATCATTTACAGCCTGCATTCCTGCCCCCCGGGATAAAAGTATATCCGGCAGCGTATCATCGCCAAAGTATTCAGTGATCCTTTCGAGGCTGCCCGCTTCATCGCCATAGCCGTTATTGCCGCTCAGATTAACATCCGTGAGTATGATTTCGATCAGGGAGAGCCGGTCAAACAGCGCGTGCCGGCCTCCTTCGGCCAGATAGTCATTGGTCCAGGGGATTGCAGTTTCCACGCGGGACGACTTGCCTTCGATGACTTTGGAGGCGATCAGAAAGGCGCTGCTGTTTGAGTAGTTAGTATCCGTGATGCCAAACTGGCCGCTGGCAATGACCGCCCAGGATATGCCCAGGCCGGATAGGGTATAAACTCCATGGTGCAAAGTGACAGAACCAGTGTTGTCGGTCACGGCGAATATGCCGGTCCCGCTGTTCCAATGATAGGCCCAGTTCAGCTGGGGCTCGTCGTATCGGACCGCTGTACTGTCACCCCAGGGGCGCTTCAGATCACCCAGGACGCCCCATGATACATTGCCGGCGCCGATTGTTTTCGTGTCAGTCAGCATTTTGAGCCGGATAGGATGGACTGCCGTGCCGCGGCCCGCCAGGGAACTGCTTGCCTGGCTGAAGGCCGGGCTATCCAGATACATTAGCGAATTTAGCTCAGCCACGGCCGCACCCCTCCTTGCTATTGTTTGACGGAAAAACCGTCATACCCCATGACCCCGCCCCGGCTGGTATGCGGGAACGCCTGAAAGACATCACCTGAGCTGGGATAATTGATGTTATACGTTCCCCCGGCCGAGACATTGCGTGTGGATATAAAATACAGACCCGGCACATAGCCGCATTGGCTGAAATTGGCCAGTCCGTCCGGGTCCCGCAGTACATAGACCGCCAGCGGCAGGTTGACGGAAATGCAGTTCAGCGTGTTCACATTGCGGCCAGTGTCGTCGGCGCTCTGGGACTGCAGATAGCGGTAATGGGGAATGTTCGGCTGCCAGGCGGCGCCGGCCACATTAGCGCCAAACACGGGCAAGGCCAGTCTTTTGCCGGTATAACCAGCGTCGGCTTCTCCGGACGGACCGGCGCCGGCCCAGAGAACTTCCGGCGTTCGCAAGGGAGCTGAATCGATATTGGCCCGGAGAAAGGTATTGGCTTTGGCATTGACGGCGAACAAGTGGCCGCTGGTTGCTTCCACTGCAGCCTGAGTCATGGTGGTAACGAACATGTTGGCGCTGTTGCGGCTGGCGCTATAAATCGTGCCTCCGGTCCAGGAGCCGATCTTATAGGTTTCACCCACGGCGATATGCTGAAACACGCCGGGAAAAAGCTCTGCCGAAACCAGGAGCAGCTCCGACGGGTCGGCTACATGGTTGAAATAGACATTGTACTCCTGGGACTTATGCAGAGGGATGCCAACTCCAATCGGTTCACTGCCTGTGGTTCTGGTTACTCCGACCTGGTCATACCAGCGGCCACTGGCCGGGAATTCCGTAAATTCCGTGGAGCATGTCAGGCCAAGGCCATATAAATAATCTTTTTCCCCGTCCGCATTCTGGGAAGGAAATATCTTCATGCCGTTGGCGGAACGGAAATGAGCGAAGGTCTTACCGCCGGGACTCCGGATTACCAGCCTTTTCCCATCTATAGCGCTGCTGCCGTCAATGGCCAGGTCATCCCCCTCCGCCAGCACCGTCCAGTTATTGGCGGCGGCAAAGGCGCTGAGGGCAATGAGAAGGTCATTGGGGGTTGATATGGTGACTTTGGTATAGCCCATCTTTTTAATCCTCCAGTCTGATTAAAATGCGGAATTGTTTTCCGTATTCGATGATTTCTTTGTATAAGTTACCGAGAATAGTTGGGTCGGTGATTCCTGTTCCACCAGTGAGAATATACCACAAACGGTCTTCCCAGCAATTAGGAAGCAGCAGGCACAACTTGCCATTTACCCGCGTTTCGCCATAAGGGCCGTCTGCGCCGGGCCAGGCCATGCGCCAAAGAGAACCGAATAGATTCGTCGTGTGCATCTTTGGTGAATTCTGCACAAGCTGCAGGGCTTCCACGGTGATGGTATCTTCTCTGGATAACGTTTCTCTTATGCCCATCAGATCCGTGTGCATGGGCTTGATCACGAACTCACTGTTCGCATCCCGTACGGGCCGTTCCAGGGTAAACCAGTAGCTGATGCTGCCGTCGCCGTTCCTCTGACTGTTTGTTTTCAGTTCCTGCGTAAAATTGTGAAAAAACCGCCATCTGCCATCAGGCAGGCACAATCCCAGATTGGATGCTTCCCGGGTCCCGCCGGTTATATCAAAACAGGGCGCATGAGGCAGATTCCGGGATAGATCCCACTTATCATAAGAAAAGTCGATCTTTACGCCATTTCTTACGACAGTACTCTCGCCTACTCTTTCTGTTGTCGCCATTCCCCGCAAGCCATTCGTCGAGCCCGCGACCACCGCAGGAAAGGCATACTGCATCTCGGCATGAAACGGAATAAGCATGCCGGCATGACCCATATCCCACTGGCCGGCATTGTGGATGACGACCGTAAGCCGGCAGGCGTCCTTAGCCAGCCAGTAGTCGAAATACCCATTTACCGGCTCCCCGGCCGGCATGCCGATGCCGGGATACCCAACGCCGGGATAAAGAGGGGCGGGAAGTGCACCCTGGCTCCTGCCGACGCTATATCGCAGCGGAAAAAATTTCAGGTCGCCAAATTCAATCCCGCCGGGCTGCTCGTTCCAGTCAAGTCCTTCAGCGTATTGCTTGAATACGCCGAATACCAAGGCGCTGCCACTGTTGATCACGATGTCGGGATCTGAAAAGGAGTACGCCTTGCTCTTCGCGTTGAAGCTTGTCGCTCCGGCGGTATGGCTATAGGATGCGCCTTTCAAATTGAGACCCTTCGCCGGCCAGATCAGATGCTTGCCAATGTTTTCTGAGGCGAACAGCCATTCTTTGTAGGTTTTGTCTTTAATTAAGGTCAGCGGCAACATGCCGATATAGCAGGAGTTTTCTCCATTCAGACCCTTGGCTTTGAAAATAGTTCCCCGGGGCCAAGCTTCCTGTCGCATCAACTCCCAGGCGTCGTCGCCGTGTATATCCGCGTCCGTGGCCCATTCCGCGATTTTTGCCAGCAGGTCTTCCAGGCTGGCAGCCCTGCCCTTTGTGTACGGCATAGCATCAGCCTCCTAAAACCATTCGATGGCGAAGTATGAGTCATTATCCCGGCGGTGCACGTTGTTGAACACTTTATATACCTTACCGTCATAGATAATGCTGTCCTTGGTCGCCAGGTCCTGCCGGTTGCCGACCCAGTAGATGCCGTCAAGCTGGCCGACCAGACCGACCGGGTTGTTCTCGTACAGGAAAAAGGGGTACATAATCACATTCTCCATAGTCAGCACATCATCAAAGACTGTAAGTGTATTGACCGGCGAAACGTTAGTGGGCCAAACGCACAAATCCCCTAAAGTCTGATTCTTGCCGACCCGCCAGGAACCGTCCGGGCGTCTCAGACGCAGGGACGTATTGGCATCAGCGCCGGGGCAGACAAAGGAACTGTGTCCGGCGCCTGTATCGGTCCAGGCGCCGCCTTCATAGTAGCTGCCTCCCACTACCAGGGGATAGGGGTATTGGTTTTCGATGGCAATGGGTTTCATCAGCCCCAGATAGGCCGATTCATACTGGGTGGACATTTCCACCACCAGGATGACCCGGCTGGAGTTGGCGCTGACCCAGTAGGACATGTAGGTATCTTCCACCAGAGGCAGGGTAGGCAGGACACTTTGACTGACGCCCCCCGGCTGCTCCCGCCAGCCCAAACCTGCGTCATAGCCGGCATAGCCGTTTAAGACCAAATTCACCTGGCCGCCGGCCGCCGCCGCGATCTTCAGTCCGATGTAAATCTCATCATCGCCATCCCCCACTCCCTTCAAAATGACTTCCTGCACTGTGTCGATCTCAACAGCGCTGACCGGGCTGACCAGGGCCCATTCCTTGCCCTCGTCAAAATTCGCCGGATCAGTCAAAAAAGAAACAACGTCCTTAACCATTTCCAGGACGCTGTTGGCGGAACCGTTATATGCCGCCATAGGATCACCTCCTGATTTTTGGGTATAAGAAAACCCCCGGAAGGGTATCCGAGGGTACTTATCGTATAATGATTTTAAAAAGGGTGAGTACATTATAACATGTAGTTGCAGCATCTATAGTGTAAATATTTTCATATTTCAACATTATCAATTCGGAATACAAAATTGTAGTTATGAATCTTTCCATTAATTTCCACAGGCATAAAGATGCCAATAGATCTTCCTTTTAATGATTTTGCAAAAGGAGCTTTGGGCAATAAGTCACGATGACTCCACATACTGTATGAATCATCAAAATAAATGCGATTAACAGGTTGAATTAAGTCCTTAATTTTGGCGTTAGGAGGTATAGTTGTCGGCGGTAACATTTGCCCCTGATCTATATACCGGACTCCTTCATGTAGAACTTTTATCGCAGTTCCTGACAAATCAGTATAGGATACATTATTCCAGTCTAGTTTTAGCGGGGAATTGGTTTTGTTTTGTAAGCTGAATCCGATGTCAATTTTTGAAATATTGAATGATATCGAAATGTTACTATCCTCAAACTGCGTGGTTGGGTTACTAATAGGAGATACCAAGCTGAATATGTAGTTTGCCGGATATTCCCCTTTTTTAAAGTTAACATCAACGGTTTTAAATTTTATATTTTCAACTAATAATCTTGCTGTATGACGATAACTGCCAAGCGTAATAGTTTCAGATTTATCAATCGCTGATATAAGAACATCATCGGAAGCAACTTTATTTCCTGACGAATCAAAGAAATCTACTGTAAGATACAGATTTGACCAATCTGTGTTTGTATTATTTATTAAAGTACCGGATAATACCAAAAAGCGATAGCTATCTGTTACTATTGAATAATTTATTAATATAAAAGGCCCCTTTTCAGAAACTAATTCCTTAAGGTTATAAATATCGGAAGAAAATTTTTCTTTTTTAACTTTTATTTCAACAGGTTTTCCGTCTCTCATCACTTCTATCGTGAACCATTTTTCCGCTGGTATACTATCCATTGTTTTCCCTAGAAGTTCATACGTCGTCATGGATTGCCCATTGAGTTTCGTGATTATATCCTGCGCTTTCAGTCCATACCTCATAGCAGGAGAATTTTCATCCACATAGATGATTCGAATAGGATCTTTATCGAAATAAACTCCTAATTGGGCCTTAGCAGCATATGAAATATTAAAGGACCATAAAAGAATTAAAATTAAAAGGACTATTTTTGCTTTCATAAAAACCTCTATTCCGCCGCTACCGCTGCGGCACAAATAATAATGGAAACGGGAGGGCGGCGCATTCCCGCTTGTGGTATGCTGTCTTTGAGGAGAAGATACACTACAAAACACGGGGAGGTGAGTCATAGATTGGGGATGTCGCGCGGAGGAAGGGGGCGGGGTTATTGGCAATAAACATAATTGGGACTCTCTGGTTTTGCGGCATAAGAATCCCCCCGGCAGGATGAATCCGGAGGCTCTGTATATAGGTTATTCTATTTTTCCATGCTAATGACTTGCTTCCATTCAGCCAGAGCCTCATCGGATAGGACGATAACCGCAGGAGCATATTTGTCCGTATACACCTTGAGAGCAACACGCTTGGCCACTTTGATTTGATCAATGATATTTTGAGGGGTCGGCGCCTTACTTCGATTCCATGTTATGTCCTTATCCTCTAAATCTATTGGCATAGATGAGGCTTCTGTTATCGGAATGGTTTGCACCGGATAATCATCGATTTTGATCTCAATAGGGTCTTTTGTAAATTTTTCTCCCGATACTGCCCGGTTAAAAAAACGAATTTCATAACTCACAATATTTCCGCTAATAATTTTTGTAAAAGAAACGCTTGGTTCATAATCCCCTGGATTATAAGTACTTGAATATGTTTTGCCGCCGGTGAATTGATCAGTACCCGGAATAAATTTTGCATGAGTCGAAGTTACTCCCACTAGCATAATCAGAACAAAAACAAGCACAGTTCTCTTCACGATCATCATCCTCTCTAAATAATTTCACGATTTCTTGGAATATCTTTTATTTTGAGGTTATCACCTTTATCCTTCTCCTGTCAACCTCTGATCGACAAAACATGGCGCACTGCTCCAGCATTATTCTTAATCCAGTTTACCAAAACTTTCTCGCCAGCGCGGCTTTGCATATACTTGCCGACTTCATTAGGATCTGTGACATTGACAGTTTTAAGATGGATATTGGTGTCGCCACTGGACAAGGTAGCCGCAATATCTTGAGGTCCCGGCAAAGCTGCTAATGTACTGCCATCAATGAGTGAGCCGCCAGCGGCAAACCTAGGGAGTAGTTCGGTAGGCACAAGTCCACGGTTCAGACGATCTAAATAAGACTTGCCATATTTAGCAACCGCAGACCCGCGCATGATGAATTCACCATTAGAGATGCGGATGGCTTTTTTATGATTATCAATCCAAGCTAGAATACTGTCACTAGTACTAGTACCAGGGCCTCGCACGTACCCACTTTCGATTACCCCGCCTGATGCCATTTTCTCCTCAGATGATTTACCTGAGTCAGAATTATACGACCCTCCAATGTGAAACATAGCCATGATGTCTTTAGTTATTGCTTGGGCATATACCCGCTGAATCTCACTTAGGATAGTATTGGCAAAGTTCCGGAATGCGTCGCTTAGGCGTTGACACTTCATAACACCATCGGTTAGGAAGGTTAATAGACCGTCTTCAAAAGCCTGAGAACTCGCTCTACTGACTTCATCAGTAAGAGTCTTCGTTTCGGCAAGTTCACGGTTAAGCTCCGCTCTCTTTCTAGCCTCCTCCGCAAGAGCAGTCGGGTCAAATCCGGAATTTTTCTTTCTAATTTGTTCTTGCTCGTCCGGCGTCATCAAGTTATAACTTTTCGCCTGAGCATCATATTGCCTCGCCTGTTTTTCATACATGGCTGCCGTTTTAGCATGCGCCTTCCTTTTCGCATCCTCGGTAGCATCCTCTTTCTGCATCCTGGTTCTTTCAGGATCGACGTTAATCTTCGCGATTTCAGCCTGCAGATCGCTGTCGATCTTCTTAATAACCGCCTCAACCATTTGATTGGTTCCTTCGGCGATCTTTTTCAGCAATGCCTTGGCCTGAGCGGAGAGTTCAGCGTTGTTTCCGGCAGAAGCAATGATCCGCTGCAATTCGCCAACGATGCTGGCTGTCCTGTTCTTATACTGCTTCGCATAGTCTTCCGTGACCTCAGAGGCGGTTTTAGACCCGTTGGCAAGGTCGTTCATGAACCCTTCCTGGGTTTCGGCCAGGGCCAGATTGGCCAGTTCCAGGTCTTTTTGCGCCTGGGCAAAGTCGAGCTTTAAGAGTTCGAATTGTTTTAGTTCCTCGACCATTTGGGCGCCTTCGGGGGAACCATTGTTGCGGAAGGTTTTGGCCAGAGTGTCGTATTGAGCCGCCAGTTTGGCTTTTTGTTTGCTGGAGATATCGCCGCGCACCGCCGCCAGTTTGGTGGCGATATCATCGGCCTGGGCAAACAAATCAAGGAGCGCCTGTTGAAATTCCTCACCGCTTTTTGTCAGGCTCTGTCCCATAGCCTCTTTGGCCTTGGATACCAGGTCGATATTGACGTTGCCTATTTCTCCGGCGAGCAGTCCGCTTTCAGAGAGCTTGGCGTTGATACGTTCAATATCCGCCAGATTCTGCTGCTGCTCATTGAGTCGCTGGGCTTTTGCCGCAATTTCTTGCTCCAGGGCGGCGATTCGCTCATTTTTTTCGGTCGAATCCTGATAGTCGGTGTTTTTGACGGCTTGCAGGGTCGCATGGCTGGCGCTCAGATCAACCTGCTGCTGTTGATATACATAACCGGATTTCCCCAAATGATACTGTTCCAGGCTGATTTCATTTTGCTGCTTTTTCCTTTCTAAGGCAGCTATTTTTTCTTCCAGGTCTTGCTGTTGTTTCCGGGCACTGGCCTGAATCCCAGCTTCAGTAATCCGCAGGGCGCTTTGAGAACGGTTAATGGCCTCATCCCTGTTGCTTTTGCCATCTTCTGTTGCGGAAGAGTTGTCATCTTTCGAGGGGCTGCTGAGTTTGGATTCAATAAAGTCCATGATTTTATCGCCAAAAATCAGGCTGACTGCTGATAAGGCCAGCAGGATCACATTGCCTTTAGACAGACTAGTAAAGGCCAGTTTCAGGGCATTGACTGCCTTTTGTAAATCTTTGATTCCTTTGATTGCCCCAATAGCGCCGGAGATCATGTTTTGGAATACAGTGATGCGGGTAATGGCGATCATGGCCGCTTTTAACGAGCCGTAGGCTCCAGTCAGGGAACGGGTCAAGCCCAAGATTTGACTGACAATCACATAGGTGGCAAAGGAGGCAACCAGGTTATCCGAATACCGGGTAACCACCTCTAGGGTTTTACCCAATACCGTCAAAACACCTGTCAGTATGGGAACAGTCCCGTTGGCTAAACTGACCATAATATCGCCGATTTTAAGTATAGTGGGAAGGAGGTTGAGAAAGGCATTTGCCAGGGATTGCAATCCGCTTTGGGACCCTGCGCCTAAATTGGTCAGAAGCCGCTGTATATCAGTGATAAATATGGTCCATTGGGTGTGGATGGCTTGTAAAGCGGCAAATGTTTCCGGCGGGACCATATTCTGAAGGGCCTGACCGATATTTCCGGCCAGCAGGGCCTGGGTCAGTTGCTGGGTGGTGTCGCGGACTTTGGCGGTGATGGCGTTCAGGGCGTCGAACATACCTTGGGTCATAGAGCCGGCGATGATCATCAGACTGCTGGAGATAGCCGCCGCCATGGCGGGGAAGGTGTTGGCCTGATCACCTGCTTCGTTGCCGGCGGCAACTAGGGCGGGAATGATGTCGCGGGCTGCCCAGCCCAGGTTCATCAGACGCTGAGCGCCTGTCACCAACTGAGGGAAATCCAGGTTGTTGTCGACGGCGGCCCGGCGCAAGTCGTTCATAAAGGTCTGGGCAGCGGAGGCCGACCCCAGCATGGCGGCGAAGGCTGCCTGGCTTTGCTGCAGGGATGCGTGGTAGGCTATCATCGGTTTGGCAATGGCTGCCGCAGCCTGGGCCACCTGTGTAAAAGCTTTGGCAGCCTTCAGGGCGACACCGGGTATGCGAGTAAAAGTGTTTTGCATGGCAGTACCGGACTGAACGGCTTCTTTATTCAAGCCTTTCATAGAGTCCGTCACGGCTTTGAGGGCTTGCAGGACCTGATCGTTGTTTGCCGTAATTTTGATGGTTAATTCTTGAGCCATAATATCCTCCTTTCTTGACAGATAAGCGACGGAGACGGGAGCTGACCTCCTGCCTCCGGCAAATCTCATGGGTTATTGTTCCAGTGCCGCTAGCAGTCGTTCCAAGTCTTTGCCTTCAGCCCAGACGGACATCCGTACGTCGGCGATGAATTCAGCCCGCCTCCGGGTTTCCAGGCGTTTGGCCTTTTCGTAAAACAGGGTGAGCTGGCCCTTGGAGTATCGGGCCAGTTGGGCCGGGGAATGGCCGTTTTGGATCAGGTATTGGGCGATTTCGCCCCAGCTGATTTCCGGCCGGCCACCGGAGGCGTCTCCTGATTCTCTTTCTGTCCCGGCAGTCCCCCCAGCAGAGTCTGGAATTTCGGGAGGACCCGCCTGCTGAAAAAATCCCGGTTCACCATCAGGGTCCCGGCCAGCAGGGTCAGGCCGTCGTCGCCGTCCAGGGCGTCCACCCAGGCCCGGGGCTTATTGGCGCAGATGGCCAGAATATCCAGCAGATTGTCGCCGCCTTCGCTGAACAGGCGGACCATGAGTTGAAAGGTCGAAGCGCCCATATGAAAATTGTCCTGATCCAGAGAGACGTCAAAGGCCTGTCGGCCATGCTCCTGATAGGCGTCAATGACGATCTGCACAATGCCGGCGGCCTTGGCGATCACTTCCGGCCATGCGCCGAAAGGAAAAGGCCGGAGCTGAATTTCTTCCCCGGCCAGAATGACTTTATGATTGGGAAACAAGACGTCCAGTTCGTTCATTTCTGTTGCCATTGCCTCCCTCCTAATTCACTTTGACCAGACGGTGAAAGGGCTCGTCGGGATGATGGGAACGGTCGTCCAGGATGGTCACGGTAATGGGGAAAGTGGCGTATTCCTCGCTGATCAGGCCCAGTTCTCCGCCGGGGGTGATGGATACGCGCCAGAATTGGCCGTTATAGCAAGGGCCCTTGGCCGGGTCACCGATGAACATCAGCTCGCCTTCGATGCTGCTGACCACACCGCCTGCTACTTTCGGGAAGGTTCCGGCGGTTGTCTGGTAATCCACTGTGATGTCGGTATCGTCCGGAATGCGGGAGGATTCGGGAATGAGGATCAGGCCGCCCCGCAGCAGCACCGGATCTAGCTGGTAATCAACTCCTGCTTCATAGACAGTCACATCCGGATCTATAGCCGTGAGTTTAATCCCGGTGGGATTGATAGCATCCAGTTGGATATAGCGGCCCAGGAAGGCCCGATGCACTTCGCCGGCCACCTCTGCGGCTTTCTGACTGATGATGCCTTCTTCACCGAACAAGGCCAGGGCGACGTTGGCCGGATCGAATTCTTCCAGATCCAGGTCAGCGCTGATTTTGGTTTCTTTCACCGCCTCATCGTAAGTGGAACGGGAGGCATTCATGGAAGATTTTTTCGTGATCTTCTCTACTTCGGTTTTTAAATTGAACTTGGGGATGTTGCCCAAATGACGCAAGCCGGTTTTGTTGCCGCTAGCGTCAAAGCGATTGAATAGCACCTGCCCGGCGCCTAATAATAAATTTTTCGGACTTGGAGTTGCCATAAATTTTTTTCCTCACTTTCGCCAATCTATATTGAGTATCATACGACTTTTTGCCAGGGGTCGGTGGCTGTCGCCGTCGGAATTGATTTCCGCTATGGACAGCTTGGCTACCATGTTGAGATCATGCCAGACGGCATCAGACCATCGGGTTAGCACATCGCAGACGCGGCTCTGTAAATCGTACAGAGTCTCATAGGCGGCTGCCGGGTTTTGATCGTCTCCCGCTGCCCACAGATCAAGCCAAAGGGATACTCCACCTTTGGCCGGTCCATGTAGTGCCATGGAGCTTTCCTTATCCCAGAGAATTTCCAGACAGGGATAAGGGGCTTTGGAAGTTGCGTTTCCGGCTCGGACAGTGATGCCCGCCAGTTCCGGCTGCAACGCGGCATAATCACACAGATGCTCCGTAAGCGGCCACCAGCCCAAACCCTCTTTGCCCATTTCATTTGCACCTCCCTTACGATAGGATTCATGCTGAGTGGATCGACAGATGGGACGCTGGAGATATCTCGCCGTCAATCAGCCAGATATCCCGCCAGCGCCCTGACATAGGTCTTGACCTTAGCAGCATCATCGGATTGCCTCCCTTCACGGATTGAAAATGACATCAAAGAACAAATGTTCCCTTCATATAACAACACAAATTTCAGGGGTTTTTAACACACTTTTTTTGTACTTTTTTAATTTTTTAGTGATAACGGTTCATTCCTGGCGGGTGCAGCTATAATCTCCGTTATCCTCCATGCATAGAGGGCACTTGGTCTGACTGTCTCCGAAGGATTCAGCCAGGTATTCAGGAACCCGGCATACTTTCCGGGAGATATATTTCCCGCTTCGCCAATGCCCGCCAGCGTTTACCGCTTGTAAAAACTCATAAGGATAGTCAATCTTACGTTTGGGATGGCCTGCTTCAGGGGAAATAGGAGAACAGAACGACTGTTCTCCCCATATAACAGCACAAATTTCAGGGGTTTTTACACACTTTTTTTGCACTTTTTCTAAAATCTTTTTTAAAATCCGGGAAATCTTTTGTTGGTGAGTATGAAACTTGGCGGCGATTTGCTGTTGGGTCAGCCCATCTACCACATAGAGCCACAGCATTTGAAATTCTTTGGCGCCGATAACAGCTCGGATATATAGCAGCAGATCAATGATTTCCTGCTGTCTTTCTTTTTCCAGCAGTATTTCTTCCGGCGTCGCACTATGCTGTTGCAGGATATACTCGATATTCCGGTCTCGATACCGGTCTTCCAAGGGTGCATTATGCCGCCAGGTCAGATAATCTTCCCGGTTTTCATAAAACCCCATTTTTCTTTGCAGTTTAGCCGGATGATTAATATACTCTTTTAGCTCGGATAACATTTTTTGCGTTTTATCATAACTCATTTTCCTGCTCCTCTATTTGCTGTGAATGACGTTGATCCACTAATTCCAGCATAAAACTGCCGTAAGTATTGACTTTATCGTCCTGCCACTCGCAATTTCTGATAATACCGGATCGTATTTTTCGCCTGCCCGTATGCCTCCGGGAATTAAGTTCCCGGGTTCTTAAATAGATCACTTCCGGTGAATAAAGACACAGTTCTTTCTCTATTTCCCAATGTTCGCCTTCGATGGAAAGTTTATATCTTTGATGGTTCATATCCACGAGAAAATCATGAATTGCCAAACTGAATCCCTCCTAATATGCAAAATATGACTATTTTTAGGCAAAAAAAGCCCTGCGATTTTCATTCGGGCAAATAGGCCGCCTTTTATGCATTTTATAACTATTTTTAGACAGACGGATAGTGAGTGTTAAGTAGCTAAACAAGCCATCCACATTTTTCAATAAACAAATGAGCATAGGAAATTAGCTGCTATCACAGTGTTTTGTCATGCCCTTCTCCCCTTTCTATAATATATGAATCACAGTATGTCCGCATGCTGTACAAGTAAAAATCTCTACTCTAAGGATAAACCATCCATTACCGGCTATTTCAAATCGGACCCAGTCATTCATTAAATATTCCCCTCTGTCCATAATCGAATTGCAATGTTCACATGTCATAATAATTTCCCTTCTTCCTGTTTAAGAAGATCAAGAACACACGTTCGCGTTTGAATTTATTGTACACCGAAAATATGTTCGAGTAAAGGCCTATTTTTTCTTTGAAAATGCTCTGATGCCGAAAATAGATCAGGCAGGCGAAATTCGCCTGCCTGTCCTGGAGTTTCCTGCTGTTTAGACACTTCAAGTATCTTTTGAAAATTTTTCCCGAAAATCCTCACCCGGCGATATTTACGCCGATCATGTGTCCGACCAAATAGGTAACGGCGGCGGCAACCAGGCCAAACAATACCTGCCGCAGTCCGGACATCAGCACCGGTCTGCCGGTAAACAGGGTAGTCGCTGCGCCGATGGCAAATAAACCCACGGCGGATAATGCCGCACTGGCGAGAACCGCAGTCTGGCCAACCAGGAATAGATAGGGGAACACCGGCAAGATGGCGCCGACGGCAAACAACAGGAACGATGTGACTGCTGCTTCCCAGGCCGAACCACCCAGTTCTTCCGGATTGATGCCCAGTTCGTCCCGCGCCAGCGCGTCCAGGGCTGTATCAGGGTTTGCCATTAAAGACCGGGCCACGGAGCGGGCAGCCTCTTCATCCAGCCCCCGGGCCTGATAAATGAGCGCCAGCTCTTCCATCTCTTCCTCCGGCGCCCCCAGTATCTCGTCTCTCTCTGTCTCAATCTGCCTTTCGTACAATTCCCGTGAGCTCTGCACCGAGATCCATTCTCCCAGAGCCATGGAGATCGCTCCGGCGAGAAGACCGGCCAGCCCTGTCAGCAGAATTCCCGTATGGGACAATTCGGCGCCGGCAACCCCCATCACCAGGTTAAAATTCGATACCAGCCCGTCACTGGCGCCCAGCACGGCAGCCCTCAACGCATTACCGCCGGCGGTCCGATGCCTGCCTTCCATCTGAGCCAATACGTCGCCGCTGACTCCGCCGGAAGTCTTGTTCATCTGCTGCAGCAGCACGGCATGGGATCGTTCTACCGGAACCAGGGAGCGAGCATCCGGTTGAGAGGCATAGCTGTTGGAATTGGCGGTTTCGGTGGCGGCCAGGGTCGGCAATACTGCTGCCACCCCGAACTTTTTCGCCAGCCAGGAAAGGGTTCTGGTTCGCCAGGAAGGGCTGAACCTCGGCAGAGAACCGCCGGCCTGGAGAAGTTTTTCTTCCCAGCCGGCGGCGTGTTTTTCCTCCGACGCTGCCATGCGCCGATATATCTCAGACAGGCGCGGATCCGGCTCACTCACAGCCAGGCTGGCGTAAAGGGCCGCGCTATTCTTCTCTTCTGTCCAGTTTTCAAGCAAACGTTTGTGTTCCGAATTCATGGCAATCGCTCCTTCAATTAACGTCATTCAATATTGTTTCGCCAATCCTTGCCATATTCCTAGCCACTGTACCATGAAATATAAAAATGGTCCACGTCAATTTCATTCTGTAGATACGAACTGGCTTCTGTTTAGGGGACAGCTTCGCAGAATAAAAAATATGGCAAGGGCCTTAAACCCTTGCCATACCTTATTTCCCTTGGTGGAGACGGTGGGATTCGAACCCATGACCTCTTGTGATGCGAATCTGGCTTTCAGACTTTGTTTACATTTCTTTATGTAGTTTTAATGTGGTGCAGTCCATCGTTTGCTCTTAACTTGGTGTCCAGATTATTGTACCATGCCCAAGTTTCAGTATATCATAACTGTCTAACTTAAAGGGTGCACTTCAATCGGCAGGGGCAGCAGGATTTTTAAACCTCGCCTTTCTAAAAATATCCGGCAATCGAAGCCCGGGTACTTCTTAGTTATAAGGTATACGAACTTTTATATATACTAGGTTGTTGCTCCGATTTAATTGTTACTCCTGACTTTTTAGCAGCTGCTTCCCATTTCGCTTTGTCGGTAGCGCTGAGCCTTGAAATTCCTTGCTGATAAGATATATATTATTGTTGCTAGTGTAATGATTAATTGCTGATATCCCCATTATAAAAACCTCTCTTTTTTTATTTACTATAAAGAATGTTGCTGCACGGGACATAGGGGATTGTCCCAGCCAAAGCTGGGACAATCATAGAAGGGAGACCATATGTAGTTATGACTATAATTATAAATATAGAATCTTAAAATTTACTTAGTAAAAATTAAGAAGCCCCAGACCACAAGGTCCAGGGCATGTAAAAGGGAACGATCAACTCTATTATAAATTCCAATTTTAAAATTAAGTTAAAGGCACTTTAAAAACGGAGTCAATCATGCCGCCTTTATTCCGAGGATTTCGTTACTTCGCTGCCAGTGCAACCTGGTAGCCGATATTACACTTTCCTTACTTCAAATCTGATGACTTTATCAAAAAGCAAATATTCTTTGCTCTCTGTGAATGTACATTTTATAAATTTGTCCGTAATAATTAGCTTTAGGGGACAAGCCAGAAGGCAACTCTATATAAAACAAAATACAGCAGGGATATCAAACCCTTGCTGTATCTCATTTCTTGTGGTGGAGACGGTGGGATTCGAACCCATGACCTCTTGAATGCGAACCAAGCGCTCTCCCAACTGAGCTACGCCCCCATAATGCAACGTATTCATTATACTATCAAATACGGTTCTTTTGCAATCATATCTGCTACTTTATCGGATAATTTTTGTTTATGAATCACTTTGGCCGGACTTGCCGAGCGTCTTCCCAATCAGCCAGACCAATCCGGCCGTTGCTGCCGGTACCGCCAGCAATGCAACGGCCCAGCAGGCTGTTTCAATCCATTGCTGCTCACTCATGCTCTCTCCCGCCTCTCCGTTGTCTGCAAAATAATATGCAGACCCGTTGACAAACAGAACATTGGCGAAGACTAAGAGAGATGAGCAAACTTTTCGATTTTGCCACTTCCCAGGAACGTATGTTCTATATTATAATATAGCCACTAGGAGTTGATAACGGATGGATGTGTTTGATAAACTGAAGATCTTAACCGACGCGGCGAAATATGACGTGGCCTGCACCTCCAGCGGCGTCAACAAGAAGCCTTCCCCCGGCGGTATTGGCAGCGCGGCGGCAGCCGGCATTTGCCACAGTTTTGCGGCGGACGGGCGGTGCATTGCCCTGTTAAAGGTGCTGTTGAGCAACGCCTGCACCTATGACTGCCAATACTGCGTCAACCGCCGGTCCAATGACACCCGGCGGGCCTCCTTTACCCCCCGGGAGCTGGCGGACCTGACCATGAACTTTTATCGCCGCAATTACATTGAAGGTCTTTTTGTGAGCTCCGGCATCGTCAAGAGCCCGGACTACACCTGTGAGCAAATGATTGAGACCCTGCGCATCCTGCGGCAGGAATACCGGTTCAGCGGCTATATTCATGCCAAAGCCATTCCCGGGGCTGATAATGGGCTGACCCACCGCCTTGGGCTTTTAACCGACCGGATGAGCGTAAACATTGAGCTTCCTTCCCAGAACAGCCTGCAGCTCCTGGCCCCGGATAAATCCAAGCAGTCCATTTTAGCCCCCATGGGCTACATCCAAAACCGCATTCAGGAAAATACCAGCGACATCGTGCGCTACCGGCATGCTCCCAAGTTTGCCCCTGCCGGCCAAAGCACCCAGATGATCATCGGCGCTACTCCGGAAACTGACTTTCAGATCCTGAACCTGGCGGAAAGCCTGTATCGAAAATATAAACTGAAGCGGGTCTTTTTCTCGGCCTACATCCCGGTAAGCGAAAATTCCATCTTGCCCGCCCTTGACACGAAGCCGCCTCTGTGGCGGGAGCACCGGCTGTATCAGGCGGATTGGCTGCTGCGCTTTTATGGTTTTACTGCCAGCGAACTGCTGGATCAAGAGAAGCAAAGCTTTAATCCTTATCTGGACCCGAAATGCAATTGGGCCCTCAACCATCTGGGGTATTTCCCCATCGATGTAAACCGGGCGCCCCTCAGCGACCTGCTGCGGGTGCCAGGTATCGGCGTCAACAGCGCCAAACGGATTGTCACGGCCCGCCGGACTGCCACCCTTGATTTCGACGGACTGAAAAAGCTGGGAGTCGTACTGAAACGAGCCCGGTATTTTATCACCTGCAACGGTAAAAAATCCGACGGCCTGATACTGACTGAAAGCGCTATACTGCGTTCCCTGATGTCGGAAAAAACCCAGGAGATGTATCGCCATGATGTACCCTGGCAGTCTGAGCAGCTTTCCCTGTTTCCGGAAACGCCCTTACTGGCGGCGCAAGAACTGAGGGAGGATATGGTAAAATGCCTGACCGGTCAAATATGAATTTAATCTATGTTTATGACGGCAGCTTCGACGGGCTGCTGTGCTGCCTATTTGAAAGCTACGCCCAACGGGAAATCCCTCTGGATATCTTGCCGGCCGACCCGTCTCAGCTCACTCTTCTGCCGGTAAAAACGATTGTGACGGATACGGAAAAAGCCAGCCGGGTGCTGGCGTCTATCCCCTCAAAAATGGGCAGCGCCGCACTTAATTTTGTGCGGCACGCATTTCTAACCTGTCTGCCTCAAAAGGAACTGTATATTCTGTTGTTCCTGCGCCTGGGCTATCGTCATGGCCCGTCGGTGATGAACCGTCTGACTGATAACGTGGTGAATACGCTGGTCCAGGCGGTCAAACACCTGCAGAAAGAAAGCGATCTCCTTCGGGGATTTGTGCGGTTCTCCATTATTAACAACGTACTGGTCAGCGAAATAGGGCCGAAAAACTTTGTACTGCCTCTCCTGGCCCCCCACTTTTGCCAGCGCTATCCGGAGGAGCGCTTTTTGATTTATGACAAAACCCACGGGCAAGGACTCATCTATCAGCCTTATCAGCCCCTGGTGCTGCCGATCAACTCCCTGGAACTGCCCGAGCCGGATGAAGCGGAGCAAACCTATCGGGAGTTGTGGCGGCTGTTCTACCGTACCATTGAGGTCCAGGGCCGCCACAATCCGAAATGCCGCATGAGCCATATGCCCAAACGCTACTGGCAATACATGACCGAACTAAGCGGGCTGCAGCCCGAACCGGCGCGAAAACCCACTGTCCATGCCAATCCTGACTTTATACCTGCTAAGGTTTTGCCGCTTCTGCTTTCCCGGGAATAGACTGTTCATATTCGTTGGCCAAAGCAGCGGCAGCAGCTTCATCTGCCTCTATGGCCTGAATCCCGGCTACCTGCCGGCGCAGGGCTGCAATATCCGGCGCCCAGTAATCCACCGGGCCAATCTTAATGGTTTCGCCGGCAACTGTCTCCGTTTTTAAACCGCGTTGATAGGCGTCACCGGCCATCTTACCCAAGCTGAGCATCTCCCCGGCCGGTAAATCGGTAGTGACAGCAGACGAAGTCTCACTGATGATGGTCGGTATATGGGGAATCACTGCCGGGCTGGCCATCTTCTCTAACAAGGCTTTAGAAAACTTTTGCTGACGTTCAATCCGTCCCTGTTCACCCATTTCATCCTGACGGAACCTGATGTATTGCAAGGCGGACTGGCCGTCCAGATGCTGCAGTCCGGGCTGGAGATTGACTACCTCTCCCTCATCATAGGCATCGTAGTACATGCGTTTTTCCACATTAATGTCCACCCCGCCCACTGCGTCAATCACCCGGCTGAAGCCGGCCATATCCACCGCCAGGTAATAATCCAGCGGAATGCCCAGAAGGTCTTCCACTGTTTTTTTCGCCAGATCCAGTCCGCCATGGGCATAAGCCTGCCCGATCTTCTGCCAGCCGTATCCGTCAATCTTGACCCGGCTGTCCTGAGGAATCCATAGCATTGACACATTCCTGGCAGCCATATCAAAGGTGATGACGCAGGATACATTGGAGCGGCCGGCTTGACTTTGCCGTTTGTCAATTCCTAATGCCAAAACATTAATTTTCTTAGCGGGATCAGCCGAGCCTGAGGTTCCCGCCGCCGGTTGGGTCTGGTCAAAAAAACCGGTAAAAGCGCCGGCCCAATAGGCTATCGCGCCGATGAGCAAAATGACTAAGCTGGCAATGAGCAGCCACCACTTTCCGGGTTTTGTCTGTTTCTCAGAAGAGTATCTTTCTTTTCTGGACTCCATGCAGACTCATCCTTTCTGGCATTTATTCCGGCAGTTCCGTTATCCCAGGGCAACGTCTAAAATCATCATGACCGTAAAACCGATCATGCAGCCAATAGTACCGATATTAGTGGAACTTCCGCCTTCATTGTACTGAGCCTCCGGAATTAATTCCTCCACCACTACATAAATCATGGCGCCGGCGGCAAATGCCAGAGCCGAAGGCAGCACGTGCTGCATGGAAGCCACTGCGTATGCGCCAATAACTCCGGCGATCGGCTCGACAATACCGGATGCCTGTCCGTATAAGAATGCTTTGGTACGGCTGAATCCCTCCCGGCGAAGCGGGATAGAAACAGCGGCGCCCTCCGGAAAATTTTGCAGACCGATGCCAAGAGCCAGGGCTACAGCCCCGGCCAGAGAGGCCGATGGCAAATCAGAGGCAACCGCACCGAAAGCAATCCCTACTGCCAGGCCTTCCGGTATGTTATGCAAAGTAATAGCCAGGACCAACAAGACGCTTCTTTGCCAATTAGTCTTGATCCCCTCTGCCTTATCCTTTTCCAGTCCCATATGCAAATGCGGCAAGGTCATATCTACCAGCCACAAAAACAAGCCACCGCTTAAAAACCCGATGGCTACGGTCAGCCAGGCAGTCTGGCCCAAGGACTCCGCCGTCTCAATAGCCGGCGCCAGCAGAGACCAGAAACTGGCCGCGATCATAACGCCGGCCGCAAAGCCAAGCATACCGTTCAATACTGTCTTGTTGAAGGATTTAAAGAAAAAGACCAAACCTGCCCCTAAAGCGGTGACACCCCATGTGAACAGGGTTCCTGTCAGGGCTTGAAATACCGGTGAAAGAGTAGCCAACCATTCGAGCATGCCCTCTAATCTCCTCCTGTAAATACGACACAGATAATGTCATGTTTTTTCCTAAAAAAGCTTATAAACTCATTTTATACTCTCATGGCTCTGCCGTCAAACAGTCCTCTCTTTCTGGAAATCTATGCAAACCCCACCTGTAGCTTCGCGCCTGAGACCGTTCAAGAAGGTCCAGATGCTAGGCGCGACGAGGACGGGCGTGAGACTGTACGTTCGGGAGGTACGTCGAACGCCCGCCCGCAGGAGCAACGACGCAGATGGGCCTTTTTCAACGGTCTCCTAATTCCTCGTTCCATTTCAGGCAGACATCCACACCCTGTCGTGCATCATCGATCCAGGCATCCGCCCCGGTATACTCCCGGACTTTTTCGCTGACCAGCCCGCCAATCAGAATTTTGATCTTGGTGTCCCGCTCGATCAGCCGTACCAGCTGGATGGTCCGCTTCAAAGCTTCAAACCCCGGTGAAAGCAAGGTGCAAAGGCAGAGAATGCGGGCGCCTGATTCGGCCAGCGCCAGTATGAACTTATCCGGGGACACATCCACCCCCACGTCGTATACCTCAAAGCCATAGCATTTGACCATCGAAATAGCCAGGTTCTTGCCAATATCGTGAATATCCCCCTCCACTGTGCCAAAAACAATTTTGCCAATGGTCGGGCGGCATTCGCCAGATTCCAGCACCGGCGTCAAAAGATTCATGATCTGGGTAAAGATCTCCGAGGATAGAATCAAGTCTCCCAGGAAATACTCTCCCCGGGCGTAGCGATCCCCTACCTCCACTAATCCGGTGCGGCATTCTTCCACAATATCCAGCGGCGAAACCCCTTGGTTCAATGCTTTACGCACCAAATCTATCGCCAGAGGCTCATTGAGTTCCTGAAGGGCATCAGCCAAAAGCGGCAGCATTATCTCTCCCCCTTTAACGGTTGAATTTCCGACACCAGACTATACCGGTCCGCCCGGTAAAAAAACAGGCCTATACCCACCGGATTGCCATCGCATGAATAAAGGGTCTGCTGCAGCTTCAATACGGGAGAGCCGGCGGCCAGATTTAAATACTTCGCCTCCTGCTCTCCGGCAATTTCCGCCGTCAGTACCGCCCTGCTCCGCACCGGCAAAATATCGGTATTAATAGCAATCACTTCGGAGAAAGCTTTATACTGAAACTCGTTTTCCAGAATCGGCTTACCTTTTTGATAGCACATATATTTATGTTCAACTGCCAAGGGCTCGCCGTCTGCCAAAAGCAGACGGCAATAGTAAAGAATCCCGCGCTCAGCCTTCATCCCCAATTTTACCGCTATCTCGGGAGGTTCTTTGAGAAATCCGGCATAGACCAGTTTATCGGACGGATCTTTCCCCTGCTGCTCCATTTCACTCTTAAATTCATCCATGATGAATGTGGCCCGGTCCAAAGCCGGCCTGGACACAAAGGTTCCCTTGCCCTGCCGGGCGCTGATCAGCCCCCGGTCCGCCAGTAGATTCAGACATTTACGCACGGTAGTGCGACTCAGGTCATAGGCCCGTCCCAGTTCATTTTCCGAGGGCAACGGTTCTCCCGGCTTCCATTCGCCGGAATATATTTTTTGTTCCAATATCGTGGCCAATTGGTAGAAAGGCGGGGTAAATGAGTTTTTATTGATTTTATTCATGCCGGTCACATCCATCTTATAGTTCCTCTAGAGCTTCTTTTTCTCTTGCAGCAGACAGCAAGAATATTCTACATTCTTTCGATGCCTTCCTCCTCATGGGACAGCCGGGAATAAAAATCCCCATATACATCACGCCTCCGGGGAATCCCGGAGGCGTGATCTTGGTTCTTCCCGATTTATCAGAAGGTAAGTTTGCCTGCCCTGTATGCCTTGGTGTATTGGATGCAGCGCTTATCCCGGTTTAGGATGGTGTTTGCCGCATAGACCAATGCCATGGCCGTGGGGTCGGTGGGATCAATAATTGGTGCATCCAGGCCGTGTTCCATGGCCAGGACCAGAAAGGCGCGATTTAGATGCTTGCGTTCCGGCAGTCCGTGGGAAACGTTGCTCAGGCCGCAGGTAATATGAATCCCCGGAAAGACGGTGGAAATGTTCTCTATCAGACGAAAACAATCCACTGCCGCCGCCGTGTCGGTGCCTACCGCCCGCAGCAGCGGGTCAAAGTAAATATCCTCTACGGCAATGCCCTGCTGCAGCAAAGTGTTAATCAGCTTGACGCCCACTTCCCGGGCAGTTTCATAATCGCAGGGGATACCCCGGTCATCCATGCATAAGGCTACCACTGAAGCCTGATATTGTTTGACCAGAGACAAGACCTGCTTAAACCGTTCACTTTCACCGCTGATGGAGTTGATCAGCGGTTTCCCTTTATGCACGGCTAATCCCCGGGCCAGAGCCGCCGGATTGGGGCTGTCGATGCATAAGGGCAAATCGGTTACAGCCTGAATGGTCTGCACCAGCCACTCCATCGCTTCCGGTTCATCGGCAGCGTCCAAGGTGCCGCAGTTGGCGTCTAGCAGCGTGGCGCCGCCCTTCTGCTGCTTGAGAGCCTCCTCCTGAATATAAGCGGAGTCTCTGGCCTTAACCGCTTGCGCAATCGATTTCTTGGTCGAGTTAATTTTTTCTCCGATAATAATCATCGCCATTGACAATTCCTCCGTCACGGTATTGAGAAGCCGGCGCTTGTACCGGCGGCTGTTATTTGTAAACCTGCTTGCAGAACTCTACCGCCGCCAGAGCATCGGACGCATAAAAGTCCGCGCCGGCAAACTGGCGAACCTGCTCGTTGCAGGGAGCGCCGCCAATGATGACCTGCACGCCGCTGCGGATGCCGGCAGCCTGCAGGGATTCCACCACGGTCTTCATTTCCGGATAGGTAAAGTTCAGAAGGGCGCATAAGCCAAGTACCTTGGCCCCTGTTTCTTTCATTTTCCTGGCAAATTCGTCGGTAGCCACATCCACACCCAGGTCGGTTACTTCAAAGCCGGATCCCCGCAGCAGGCTGATGACGATATTTTTGCCAATATCATGGATGTCGCCCTTCACCGTGCCGATGACCACTTTACCGGCCGACTCCCTGGCCCCCGATCCCTGCAGCAGGGGCTCCAGCCTAGTCATAACGTTAGACAATATCTCCCCGGAATAAATCAGCTCGCTGAGAAAATATTGCCCTTCGGAATAAAGTCCTCCTACCGCCACCATGCCGGCGTTCATTTCCCCGATAATCTCCAAGGGCGGAGTTCCGCCCTTAATCGCTGTTTCCACCAGCTGATTCACAAATTCTTCATCTAAATCCCGTAATGCATCTGCCAACTGTCCCATGTCATTCCCTCCACATTATGGTATAGTGATTTAGTCTTTAAAAGTCTGATGCCAAACTCATCTGCGGCTTCGAATCTGGGACCGTTCAAAAAGGTCCAGATGCTAGGAAGGCCGAGAAAGCGCGCGCAGACAGTACGTTCGAGAGGGTACGGCAATGCTGGAAAGATACGCAGCATCATGAAAGCTGGAAGAAAGTAGGTCACTTTTCGGGTAATCAAAGCGAAGTAAACCATTAGTACAAATCCGAAAAGGGACGCTTTCTGAACAGCGCGCTCTCGCAGACCTGACAACGCAGATGGGCCTTTTTCAACGGTCTCCTAAAAAGCCCAGGACCACATCCAATTGAAGGCCATGGCCTCAAGATCATCCCAAGGCTTTTTAATCAGCTCCTCATCGCCCATGACGCCGCCCAGTTCCTTCGCCCTGACTTCCCAGGGAGTAACCCGGTATTGTTTTGCTATTGCATCGTAATCGGCTTTGGCCGCGGGCGCCGCCTTAGGTTTGGGCTGGATGGACTTGTCATACCAGCCATACCTCATGATGGCATCGATCATTGCCCGGAAGTTTTCCGGCTTGGTGTCATAAGGGACATTGCAGCCGCCGCTGATCATATAGCCGCCGCCTTTCCCCACGGTTTCGCACAATTGATGCACCTTTTCATCGATTTCCTGGGTAGAACCCAAAATGAACATGGAATCGGGAACCCCGCCGGCAATGGCCTGATGATGCCCGATATCCGCTTTGGCTTTAAAAATATCGCCTTGCGTGTCAATGTCGCAGAGGACTTTTCCTTTGGGCAATTCCAGCATATGGTGCCAATGCTGGCCCCAATCGCCCTCCAGATAGGCTCGGACGGTATAGCCGGCGTCGATTAAGTTCAGCAGCACTTTTTTGAAAGAAGGCCAGTAGAAGGTGTCAAACTGTTTGGGCGACATAAAGCAGGCTTTATGGGTAGGCACAAAAATCGGATACCGTTTGAACGGATCGGCAGTGGACAAGGCAAAACGCGTCATCACGTCCACCAGTACATCGCAGGCCTCCAGGACTTGTTTCGGCCGGCGGTAGGTATCCGTCAGCGCCCCCCTCAGACCCCGCAGCACATCACCCAAAACGTCAAAGGGGGCGACAAAGGCGCCGGTCATAGGCTGAGGCATGCCGCAGGCAGTCTGAAGTTTAATCGACCGGTTGCGCATGATATCAGCTGTCATCATCTGGGCCATGCCGGCTTTTAAGAAAGCCATGTGAGAACGTTTGGGGTCCTGTCCTCCATACTCGCTCAAAACCCGTGGCAAAAACTTATCCAGCATAAAAGAGCCGGGATTTTTAATAAGAAGGTCATACTCATCGGCCTGCATATATTCTTCTTCCACGAACTGGAATTGTTGGCGTGCCGGCAGTTCCCGCCCCGGAAACTTATAAGTCTTGCAGCCCACCGCGTCATAAAGCGGCGCCCAGACTCGGTTATCCCGCAAAACATCGGTTTCAGGAAAATCTTTGATAAAGTCCATCTCAGCCTGCAGCCATTTTTCAGGAGAATAGATGACCTCCTGGTTGGTGCAGCCTGAATACACTTCCGCCAAATAGTTAGAACCTGTGGCAATAGGGATCCGGTCAGTGGGCTCCAGGGCTATAGTGGCTTGATACCGCCCCAGTCTTTCCTCATACAACTTTTGTAAATCTGCTGACATGGTCCATCCCTCGCTTTTCTATAGTAATACACGCCTCAGCTATCAAAGGGTCATATTGACTCAATGTGTCCCGCCGCTTGCTAGGCTGCTTTTTGCGGACCGCGTTGCGCAGCGGAAGGAGCATGCAGCGGAAGAAGCACTAAAATGCCGACAAGCGGTCCAAGGGCCATCATATACCAAACAGTGTTGAAACTTCCGGATAAATCAATAACGCCGCCAAGTACCAATGGGCCAATCATAGAGGCAAGCTGGAAGATAAAGTTTGTTAACCCATTGGCAGTAGCCGCCCATTCTTTACCGGCAAATTCAGAAATCATCAGGCTAAGATGCGGATTTGCCAAATAGGAGCAAAACCCGTAAATAAACCCGACAAGATTTAGCATGGATAAAGTCGTCTGCATGCCAAAATATACTGTAAGCGGCGCACTGACGGCATAGGCTAACAGCAGGATTTTCTTGCGGTTGCCTAATTTGTCTGATACCCAGCCGGACACCACCGGTGCAATAAGCCCGCCGACACTATACCAAATAAGGACCGCCCCTGCCTCCCGCACCGTGAAACCTAAATTCTTGATATAGGCATTAGCCCAGGTTGCCAGCCCCAATTCCATCCACATCAAGCAAAATCCGGCGATCGCGAGTAAAACTATATTTCGGTTCGAGAAACAAACTTTAAATCCGCCAAAAAAGGATTTTTCTCCTCTAGGTTCATCAGAAGTTTTTACTAAGAAATAAATGAGCATTCCAAGGACCGCAGTCGCAATGCCGATGGATTGAAAAGCGCCTTGCCAGGACATGGCCGCGTTTAATGAAGGGACTATATAGTTCGCCAGCAGCAAACCGCCAGAAGGGGCCGCCAGCAGCAGGCCGAATGCCGTACCCCGTTCTTGCGGCGGGAACCATTCCATAAGCGCCCTGCCGCAGCAGGCCATGACTGCGCCAGCGCCAAGACCGGTCAGAAGCCGTAGCATGAAGCCTGTATCAAACGTACCGACCGATCCCATAGCCCATGTAGAAACTCCTTCCAGCACTAAGCTGATTCCCAGGATAGTGCGGACGCCGAAACGGTCGGCCAGCATTCCTGCAGGCACCTGGGTAATAACATAGCCTATATAAAAAGCAGTCATGTAGGCGCCAGCCTGGGACATGTTCATATTTAGAACAGGAACAACAACCGGAATGAGTGGCGGCCAGGCAAACCGCGCAAGAAAAGTCAGGACAAAACTGGAAAACATCAGAGCCATAATTACCCAGCGGTATTGACTATACTCTTCTTTTGGGAGTTGATTACTCATAAACATACCTCCTTCATTTCCTTATATCATGCATGATTCCTGTGGAATCAAACTCTTCCGTGCATTTGAAAATATTTGGTCAGCATGGTTGTGCACTTGTCTACACAAGTTTTTCTTTCTCTGTCTCATCCTATTTTCCTGCCAAATTTCCAAATAATTTAAAATACTTTTTATATTAAAATATTTACCTTTTTTATTATAAAAAGACAGGTCGACCAGAAGTCCTGGCAACCTGTCTTTACTCTGACAATATGATTTATATCGCAATCTGTGTATGGTTAAATTGCTGCCATATCTTTATTGTTTTGGGATCATAGCGGCCAGCACTGCCCCTATCGCAGCGTCTTCTTCCGACGTAAGACCGCTGACCCCGACTGCGCCTGCCACTGCCCCGGTACTGTCCTTAAAAACGACGCCGCCCGGCAAGCCGGTTAGTTTATCGTCGCAAAAATAACTGGCCTGGATATTCTCACGATGCAAGCGTTCGAGAAAAGCGCTGGTGTCCACTCCCATACGGGCTGCCGTATATGCTTTTCCCTGGGAAATAGCGATGCTGCGGAGCGGCGCTCCTTCCATGCGGGCAAAGGCCAGCAGGAAGCCTTGCTTGTCGCATACCGCCACGCAAATCGGCCGCTTAAATTTTTCTTTTGCCTGATCAACCGCTGCGGCAACCATAGTCTGGGCCAGTTGTAAACTGATCTCCATTTATCCCCACTCCTTATAATAGATAATCAGTGAACTATTTCTTGATTAACATTTTATTCCTTCCCAAATCATAGAGACCACAGATTTCTGCGCCAACGCATCGATATTCCCTTCAAAGGTCAGCAGGTAGTCTCCCCATACATGCCGCCTTTTGGCTGATAGATATAGGAGGCGGCATAGGCCTGAGCATAGCTCGAATACAATTCTTCAAAATCTACAATAAACAGCTCCGAATTTTTCCGCAGGTCCAGTTCGACAATACGGTTGATCAGAGTTCCGTCCGGGCCGGAAAGAATGCGGACAACCGGAGTGGTTTTACTGTTTATGCCAACGCCAAGGATCATGCCGGTTTGCTGATTGCTAAGCCGTACCGTTTTGCCCATGGGATAGATGGCAACATTCTGGTTAAACTTATCAACGATAGCCGGATTAAAATATTCGCCGGCGGCCTTATTTAAGATAGCGACTGCATAATACACCGGTGTAGGGAGGCGATGGGGCAGTCCGGTCAGCAATCTTTCATAGGCATCGGCAATGCTGATGATTTGAGCATACTCCGAAATAGCGTCTTCTTTAAGACCCATAGGGTAACCGCTGCCGTTCCAGCGTTCATGATGCTGAAAGCAGGCATTGACAACACCGGTCGGCAGCGTATAATTTTGCCGCAAAATTTCCAGCGAATAAAACGGATGCCGCCGGTACTCTTCCCGCTCCTTAATGGTTAAATAGTCGGGAAACTGCAGCGCCAAATACTTGGGGAACTTAACTTTGCCGATGTCGTGGAATATTGCGGCCAGCCCCAGTTCCTCCAATTGTCCGGCATCGTATCCCATAGCAAGACCGGTCATGATGGACAAGATGCAAGTATTCACGGCATGATCAAACATATAGTCTTCTTTCCGCCGTATATCCAGCAGGTGAACCATATTTTCCGGATTTCGGTCCAGTTGGTTAATCAAATCACTGACAATGCTTTTAACCCTGGTAAGCTGTATCCCTTTACCAACGCGAAAACGATCCACTGCCTCCTGAGCAGTGCTGATTGCCTCTTGCCGGTGGGAGGCATCATAGAAATCTTCTTCCGTTGCAGCAGCCGCATTTTCGATCTCCGGTTCGCCGATAAACAGAGAGGTAATGTCATTATTACGAAGATACCGGATATACCTTTCTTTTACTTCTATGCCTTCATGCAGCAGCACCATGCCATCGGCTGAAATCAGCGGCTTTGACAGGTGCATGCCCGGCTGTATCTCGTCTAAAGTTATGCTGCGCATGAAATTCCTCTCCTCCTACGATAACATGTTGACTACCATCTACTGTTATATATCGAATATAGGGAGAAATACTTAAAACAAAAACTGCAGTAAAAAACCAGGGGAGGACACCTTCCCTGGTTTTTTGCTGCAGCTATGGAACTGTTGAGCCGTCTTTTTCCCCTTCAGCTGCTCCGATAAAAGAATACACTATACCCGGAACCGGTCAACCGCCGACCGGAGATCCTGGGCCAATTGAGCCAGTGACTGGCTGGAGCCGGCAATTTCCTCCATTGAGGCTAATTGTTCCTCAGTAGCGGCTGAAACACCCTGAGTTTCCCCAGCTGTCGTCTTACTGAGAGCATCAATCTTTCTAACCGAGCCCACAATCTGCTGGCTGCCGCTGGCCATCTGCTGGATGGCCGCAGAAATCTCGGTCACCTGGTTTGACACCTGGGATACCAGCTCCACAATTTGCCGAAATGCTATGCCGGCAGTATTAACCACTTCGGCCCCGGTCTTCACTTCCCGCGTGCCATCATTCATGGCCACCACCGCCTTGGCGGTATCTCCCTGGATTTCCCCGATCAACTCCGCGATTTTTTTTGCCGCTTCCTGGGATTGTTCGGCCAATTTGCGAACTTCCTCGGCCACCACCGCGAAGCCGCGTCCCTGTTCTCCTGCCCGTGCCGCCTCAATAGCTGCGTTTAAGGCCAACAGATTGGTCTGACCGGCAATGCCGGAAATGGTGTCGACAATTTGCCCGATTTCCTTGGAACGCTCACCCAGCTTGGCGACAACCTGGGCAGAAGTGTTGACAGTGTCTTCAATCTGCCGCATCTGGCTCACTGCCTTCTCCACGGCCTGACCGCCCTCTTGGGCCTTAACGGCAGCTTGGGCCGATTGATCGGCAACCCGGTTGGTATTGGCAGCTACCTGCTGAATTCCTGCCGACATCTGCTCCACGGTCGAAGAACTTTCATTAGCCGCTACCAGTTGTTCGTTGGCCCCGTTAGCTACCTTGTTAATCGAGGCGGCAATCTGATTAGCCGCCTGTGCGGATTGCTCCGAGCTGGCGGTAAGCTCTTCACTGGCGGCCGCAACCTGTTCAGCGTTGCTGCTTATTTGTCTGATAAGGCTGGTTAACTGTTCAATCATAAGATTGAAAGCAACAGCCAGCTGCCCGATCTCGTCCTGGCGATTGACCGTGATCTGTTCTGTCAAGTCACCCCGAGCCACCTTTTGGGCCATCATTGCCAGTTGGTTGACAGGACGGGCAATGCTGCGGGCGGCAAAAAAGCCGATAGTGATGCCAAGAACCGCGGCCAGAACAGTGGCAAAAATGGCCACTGTTCTGGCTTGGCGGGCATTATCCACAGTTTGGTTGAGTGCGGCGGTGATTTCTTCGTTACGGAAAGCCTGATACTCGTTAATTTTAGCATTCAAGCTTTTGCCTATTGATGCCATTTCAGCCAATGTCTGAAGTGCTTCTTCCCGTTGGCCGGCCTGCATCAGGGGATAAAACTTTCCGTCGGCGGTTTCCGAATACTTGTCATTCAGTGTTTTCACCTCGCTGATAAGGCGCTTGGCTTCAGGCTTTATTGACGTTTGGATCAATTCGTCCTCAATGATTGCATTTTCTTCGGCCAGCTTTTTGTAGGCGCTAAACAATTGTGGATCATTGTAAATATAATACCCGCGAAGATTCACCATCTGGTCCGATACGTTATTGTTAACCCGGTTTGTTTTTAGTAAACGAGGCAGTTCCACATTGCTAACATTGTCGGCCAGACTGGAAGCTTCATCAACCTTCCAGATAGTAAAGGCAAATCCAGCTGTCGCTATAAGTACCACCAGCATAAAATAGACCACCATTTTCATCGTTAGATTCATCTTCATTTTTTTCAATCCTTTCTGCAAATCGAAGTGAATTTCGCAAATCCACCCATTATTTTCCTGTTGATCGGTTTCCCCGCAACTCCTCTCCGTCTTCCATTTGTTTTCATGATCAGTGCGGCGGTTTCCACTACGAGTACTGGAAACGTCAGCCTCTATAATCAACCCAGGCTTAATGTTTATAGCAGGACTAGAGTCCCGGCATGTGTGTTACGGTATTCTTCAGATAAACAGACGACACCTTTAGCGCCAAGGATAGTGTTTTTGTAAAATTTTGTTGTAAATTATCTTTTAACGATAAATTATATTACACTTTATTCCATGCCGGCAAAAAATAAAAGGGAACGCACATAGCGAACCCCGCATGGATGGCCTCAGTTCTTATCTCCAAACTGCATCAGCCGCAGAAGCTTGATGGCCATTAATAGATTTAACTGCTTATCTTGATTATCGATGTTAGTGCCCAAGATGCGTTCAATTTTTCTTTTCCGGAACAATACGGTTTTTTCGTGTACATGCAGCTGCCTGGCGACCGCTGCCGCAGAATCAGCCGTCAGGACCGCTTCTAAAGTATCAACCAGCGAACTTGCCTTTATCTTGTCATGCTCCAGAAGTGCCCCCAGCTCTGCCTGGACAAATGCCCGGCTCTGGTCAGAGTCATAATAGGCCGACATAAGCTGCAACATGCCGAGGTCCTGCCAATGGTAGACCGTTCCTCCCTTACCCTTATGAATCGCCTGCCCTGCCCGGAGTGCAAACATGGCCTGCTGATAAGCTAAAGCCATATTGGGAGGGTCGCCGGTCACTGTAGTGGTGCCAATGTCAGCCCGTTTATCAGAAAAAACCGTCCGGACCAGCGAAAGGAGTATTTCCGCAATATCTTGGTCCTGTGGGTTGTATGATATATTTTCCTGGCTTGGAGGTTGTTCCAGTACAGCGATTCCGGCGCAAGACGGCCATACAATACCTACCGTCTTGCGTTCGATTTCCGTTATCAACCGGTCAAGTTTAGCCTGACAGCGTTGACCCGGTTTATCTTGGGGCACTGTGTGCCCGCCGCTTGTAACTCCGCGAATCTGAATAATGTACAGGAGAGAGCCGGCTGTAAGCGAAATGCCGACTCGCCGGGCAGCTTCGACAAGTTCCTGGCCGCCAATTTCACCCCGCAGGGCTTTATTCAGCAAGTCTATCCTCTCTCGGCGCTTATGCTGGCAGTGGAAGGCCTGCTCCGCATTTTCCCGGTCGGTTATGTCGCAGCCTGCGCATATTATTCCCGTCACTCCCGTAACCGGATCCGTATACCTGCGCAGCTGCCATTGAATCCAAACCTGTTGACCGTTGGGAAGGCGGTAGCTGCTGACCAAGGAACCCTTACGGCTAAAGCGGCTTCTGCCCACTATTTGCGACAAACTTTTCCCATTCAACCTGTCACGGGGTATTACTGCGCCAATCAGAGGCAGGCCGGACAGTCTCCCCATCCAACCCTTGAAAAACTGATCGGCGCACTCGTTGGCAAACTCAATGACCCCGGCTTTATTCAGCAAAAAGATTAAGCAAGGAATGCTATGGAGAAGTAGCTGGTATTGCCCGGGACGGACATTAAGCTGTTCACTATGCCGTTCCAGCTCGCCCAGCATTCGCTTTTTTTCAGTAATGTCCTCAAACGTACATATGGCTGCAATGATGCTGCCCTCGGCATCGCGCAACGGGCGCGAGTTCCAGATCGCATATTTGCGTATGCCATCCTCCCATACCAACTCCAATTGGTCGCCGAATACCTCGTCGCCAAGCCATGCAGCACGTTCCAGGGGCCTATCGGCAGGAGAAAGTTCTCGGCCATCTCGGAATATTCTGTAAGGCTTATCGGGGGTAGGGGAAGCAGTTTGGGTCTGAATCCGCAGAAATTGCGCAGCAATAGAATTATAAATTATTTCTTTGCAACTGGTGTCGGCGGCAATGCATAGCCCAGCGGGAATGAGCTCAAATATCGTATGAAGCCCAAGTTTCTCTAGTTTTTCTAAACCGTTCACCATATCTTATATTTTCTGCAACCGCCTTCCGACGAAATCATGCCCCAAATACGAATGCGCGCAACCGGGTCGTATAAGGAAGCACCTGTGGACTGCTGCCACAGGTGCTTCCTTATACATGTCCCCCACAATGGCTATCTAATTTTTAGAGTGTTAACCACGACCCATAAATCCTACGCACACGGTCCCTAAACTGTGAGGAAGCAAGCTTCCCCTGGAGAAAAGGCTCTTAAGCGGTCGCCAAACTAACTGTCTGCGTTTTTTCTTCTATATTTCTCCTTATTTTCAGATGCTTCTATGAGAATTGAAATTTTGCTAATCTAAACGATACTATGTTAATTCGATAAATTATTCATAAATCCTTTAAGTTTTTACGGTCTTATATCGCCCTGCCGTTATCACTCACCAGCTTGGAAATGCTCCAATGAGCGTAAAAATTATTTAACACTGCGTGTCAGGAATAAAGGAAGCTCTCCTGGCATTGCCATTGTTAAACGATTTTCGACTTCACACCAATTGATTAAATTCAGCCACTCCCTTACATATTGTTCGCGATTGTACTGATAATCAAGGTAATAAGCATGTTCCCAGACATCTAAAACAAGTATCGGTATAGATCCCCATTGGGTAAGGTTTTGGTGTTTCTCTGCGGTTAGAATCTCCAAGTGATTCCAGGCCGGATTCCAGGCGAGTATCCCCCAGCCGGACGCCTCCACCTTTATGGTGGCGTTGATAAAGTGTTGGCAGAAAGCCCCGATACTGCCAAAATATCTATTGATTTCTTTCGTCGTGCATGGACCAGGTTCACCGCTGTAATCTTCCGGGGCCATAATCGTCCAATAAATACTATGCAGGATATGTCCGGAGCCATTAAAAGCCAACTCATTTTCCCAATATTTTATAAACTCAAAATCCTTTTCCTGTCTCGCTTTTACCAATGCTAATTCGGCTTTGTTCAGGCCATCCACATAAGATTTGTGATGATGATCGTGATGGAACCTAAGTGTAGCGGCGCTAATGACCGGTTCCAGCGCATCATATGAATAGGGCAGCGGAGGCAAGCGGTGTTTGCCGGCAGGAATATAATATTTTTCGTCCTCATTTTTCAATACTCTCGAACCTCCCGTTGATCGAAGTCTATCGTTATATGGTATTCAACAAACGGAAGGTTGTTAAATAAATTACTTCCGGGTGGAATTCTTTGTAACTTCTCCTGATTCTGTATTATAATAAATAGTAAGATCAATAAAGGAGTGAGAAAGAATGGATGAGGTTCTAAAATTTTTACAGGACAACCCTGTCTTTTATCTGGCTACCGTCGACGGCAATGCGCCTAAAGTCCGCCCCTTCGGCTTTGTCATGGCTTATCAGAACAAATTATGCTTTTGCACCAGCAACCAAAAAGACGTTTACAAACAAATGAAGGCCAATCCCAGCATTGAAATCAGCACCGCCTCCCCAAAGGGAGAATGGCTGCGCCTGAGCGGCAAAGCCGTATTTGTCACCAGCCGGGACTCTAAAAAAGCGGCGCTGGACGCCATGCCTTCTCTCAGAAAAATGTACAGTGAAGATGACACGATCTACGAAATCTTTGCCATTGAGCAAGGCGAAGCGACGTTTTATTCCTTTGGCGGGGCTCCCCGCAGCGTCAAATTTTAAAATTTAGTGTAAAAGGGGTGCCGCAAAACATTTGCCAAAAATGTTTTGTGACACCCCTTTTCTACTTTGTCGGATTCTGGCGAAAGCGATTCACAGCCCGCAATTCACCTACCGGGTCCCTCAGCTTGACGAGTTCATGGCAAACGAAAGAGCATCCGCCACCGTATCAGGCAGCATGGAGCCGTGCGTTTTTTCAGCCAGCTCCTTAAAGCTTACGTGAATGCCGGATAGGCCCCCTAATGCGACGGCAATCTCCTTTCCCGTCGGTCCGGAACGAAACCTCATTAATGCGGCGGCCTCAGCCTGAGAAAGCCCCTCCCGCAAGGCCCGTTTGCCGGCGGTCTCTATCAACAGGCGGACAGGAGCTTTTGCATTCCTTACCCGCTCATTCTCCATGAAGCGGGAATGCTCCGTCAGAATCGAACCGGCATTCCACCATATTGACGGGTCGGCTGCTACATAAGATTGGAACGAGGCAGGCGAGGTATATAGGATATACAGGACAAGCAAGCCAGCCAGGGAATGTCCGAATATGGCCTGCTGACTGCAGTCAACCGGCGCCATCTTTTCAATAACCGGCTTCAGCTCCGTTTCGAGGGAAGTAAAGAATGTGTCACGGCCACCGGTGGTGCAAGCTTCCCTGCCTAGGGCAACAATGGGAATCCGGTCCGGCGGGGTAGGCGGCGTAAGATCAAAGTAACGCCTGTCGACATCGAGACCTGAATCAATCGGATACCCTATACCAACCATGATTGCAGGGTAGATGCCTGTCTCCTGCTGGGCAGCCTGCATCATGGGAAAAGTTACGTTTCCGTCAAGCAGGTATATCACCGGATAACCGTTGCCGGGCACGGGACCAGCCGGCACCGAAACAAAAATACGATACTGGCCGCCGTGCTTTTGAAAGTCAAAATCAAAGATCTTAATCTCGCATTTAGTCAATCCGTCCACTGAAGCACCAGCCATTCTTGATATCCGCAAAGGCAATGACAGGTCAGTATTCTCATAGCAAAACCTCCACCCGATATATGTTATAGGTTATAACCCTATCATATATCAGGCGGAGGTGGGATTCAAGCTGTGGTGAAACGAGACGCGGCAAATGAAGACAAACGCTGATACAAATTTAGAAATTAAAAAATATCCCGCCGCCAAATCCCTTGTAGGTTGCACCGTTATTATCGTCATAATTCTTCCAGTTAAAATTCAAACGGGCATTATCATTTATCGCATAGGTAACGCCCAGAGACTCGTCCTTAAAATCGTTGCCTTTTTGATAAGTTCCGTATACTGCAAATCCCCCCGCAAGGTCTTGATTAACCGCTATACCGCAAAAAAGATCGTTGTCACTGGCGGCATTATCCGGATCCATACGCCGCTGACCAACCATAACCGCCACGCTGGGCAATAACAAATTGGTTTTTAGACCGTAATCAGTATAGGCTGTATCATCGCCTTCGGCGTAATTTATAAATGCGCCTAATCCCAAGCCGATTCCAGCGCTACCGTAAATTTCGTTAAAATCGCAATTTCCTTGACTATGTCCGTTGGAAGTTTTGTCGAGACTATAATAATTATAGCCGACCTCAATGTTCCATAATCCAGCATTCGTATCCGGAACGGCACACATTCCAACAGATGACATTGCTGCAATAAGTATTGCGGTAAGACATACCAATCTGCGCATTTTCTTTTCCTCCAATTTATACAATATAGTATTTTTAATTTTATTCTCCAATTATTAAAATATAATTTAAAAAATTTAAACCCTGATCTGGCTGTATTGCCGGGTTTTCACAAGAGAAACGAACAACATGTCTTAGTGCTCTTGCTCACGCAAAAGAAAAAAGCCCGGAACAGGTCCGGGCGGTGTTTCGTGAATTCGTCCAACTGGTGACAGTCGGATCAGAATTCATAATGCGAGTTTGTCTTTTGATTGGTGGAGGCGAGGAGAATCGAACTCCTGTCCAAAAGCATTGCTACATAGACTTCTCCGAGCGCAGTCAGTATTTTAGATTTCGCCCCATTGACGCCTACTGACGGGCTTCGCTGGCGCTATCTCGATAAAGTTTCCCATTCGGTCCGCCGAGAATAGGACCTCAGGTATCCTGCTGTGTGACGCCCTAGCCCGGCCCGCAGGCTAAGCTGAGTAGGACGTTAGCATTAAGCTGCTAAAGCGTATTCTTCGTTTGCGTTTAAAAGCTTTCCACCGTATTGCGGGCTGGTGGGATCCCGGCTCGCTATCCATGCCACACCTACCCCTGTCGAAACCAGTACGCCCCCATGATGATGGGTCCGGTTTTAGGGAAGGAAACGAAGAAATCCTTCAGCTTTATATTATAACAGTAGTTAAGACAAAAAACAAGAGGCTGTAAGTTGA
>NZ_AFGF01000015.1 GCF_000219125.1 Acetonema longum DSM 6540 | reverse complement strand
CGCTGCAGCTGGACCGGGAGGTTACGCTGGTACCGGGAAGATCTTATGCGGTGGCTGTCCAGATTACCAATCCGGCGGCAGCAACGGCGGATGCGGTGCAAACCATCGTCACCGTCAATGTGCAGGGAGTAGCGGAGGAAGTCACTACGGATAGCGTGACGCTTATCCAACCCTTAACTACAGTGCCGCAGCAATGGGACCTGTACAGCTTCGGCGAAACCAACAAGGTAGTCAAACCCTTCCGGGTGCTCAGCATCAGCCGGGATCAGGATCTGCGACGGAAAATCACCTGTCTGGAATATATCGAAGCAATCTATAATGAGGCAAGCGACATCCCGGAGATTCCATACAGCCAGTTGGAGACAACCATCGAAGTCAGCAGTGTGAGCGTAGCGGAGGAAACCTTCCGGCAAAAAGACGGGACTACGGTCTCTAACCTAAATATATCCTGGCTCATTCCGCGTAATAAGCTGGTCCGCGGCTACAAAATTTTTTACAGCACCGACGAGGGCCAGACCTGGCACGAATGGGGTGCCGCCGGCATGACGGCATTAAGTGCTTCTATTCCCGGCGTTAGGACCCAAACCACCTATTTGGTCAAGGTTTGCGCCGTTAGTTACGCCGGCGTCGTATCGCCCGGAGTAACAGCCCACCCGGTATATGTGACCGGTAAAGACGTTCCGCCCTCGGATGTGGCTGGCTTGAAGGTTACACTGGACCCTGCGGATTTAAGCAAGGTACACTTGTCCTGGCTGCCGGTAAGCGATGTGGATTTAGCCGGGTACCGAATCCGGGAAGGTACGGCGATCATTGAAAATTTGGTCCAGATGACCGCCTATACCTATACTGCAGCCGCAGACCGGCTGCACTCCTTCCGGGTTACAGCCGTCGATAACTCCGGCAATGAATCGGCAACACCGGCAACGGCGAATATCACTCCGGCAGTATACCCGGCTGTTCCCACTGGATTTACGGCGTTGCAAAACGGCGATCATGTTCAGTTGCGCTGGAACAAAAACAGCGCTAGTGACATTGCCGGCTACGAAATACGACAGGGCTCATTGTTTAACAACGGCTCCTTGGTCCAGACGGGTATTACCGGCGGCGATCTGATCGTCCCGGTCAATACCGAAACCACCTACCGTTACCATATCAAAGCCATTAACAACGCCGGCCGTTACAGTGAGGACGTGGCAACCGCCGAAGTGACGATTTACGGCTTAACGCCGAAAAATGTGATTTTAACCTTCGACGAAATGATGCTGCAAAGCGGGACTCATACCAACACGGAATTTGGTCTCTCGCAATATACCTGTCTCACTTTTCCGGGACTGTGCAGCGATTATCCGACGGTACAATGCAACCAGGTCGGCGGGTCGGTGGTTTTAAAACTGCAGGACGGTCAGGTAACCGGAGAATATTTGGCGGCAAGAAAAGACCTGGGAGATAGCATCAAGGTCAATCTGGCCGCCGATTTTATTTCCACGGCGCTGTTGAGCGCCGGGAATTCAGCGGCCTTATGGTTCCGCCACAGTCGGGACGGTGAGACCTTTGAAGATTGGAAAGCATTCGCGCCGGTTGCCCTGACAACCCGCTGCCTTGATTTCAAGGTGATCCTGGAGTCGATGGATCAGACGAATTCCCCGATCGAGGTTGGCGTTTTTAACCTAGCGGTGGATGTAGATGATGTCGAAAAAACCGGCAGCGCCATCATTCCGGCGGGAGGGACAACTGTACATTACGGCCATACCTTCTTAGGCGGACAGGGACCGGATAATATGCCGGTATTTACGCCAATGGCGATGGGCGCTGGCGTAAGAGCCGAGGTCATTTCCGCCGGCTTGACCAGCGCCGAGGTGAAGGTGGTCAATGCGCTTACCGGTACTGATGTGCCGGGTACTATCACGTATAGAGTAAAAGGATATGGAGGTTGATAATTATGGCCTATACGACAAGACCGGCAGATAATGAGGCAATCGCTAATTTGCCGGGCGATATCCGCGCGGTAACTGATTTGGTGACCGGGCATATAGAGGCGGCTTTAGCGGCTCATGAGGCTAAAGCCGTCAGCTACGGAAGCACAAATGTAGAGGAAGCGCTGGACACAGCCGCAGGACACCAGGCCAATCAAAATAACCCCCATGGCGTAACGGCAGCCCAGGCCGGGGCGGTCGCCTTGGGGGATGCGGTGGCGACAGTGACAGCAAATAAGGTGGTCAGACGCGATGAGAATGGTAGAATGGCCGGGGACATTACCGGCAATGCGGCGACCGCCACCAAGCTGCAGATGGCACGAAACATTAATGGTGTTGCCTTTGATGGTACAGGTAACATCAACATTACGGCAGCGGCCAATGGGGGTAATGCGGCTACTGTCGGCGGTTATACTGCGGCGCAGTTGATGACAGGCGGGATTGTAGCGGCAAGTTTGGCTCAGAATGGGTACGTTAAATTCAGAAATGGGTTAATCATCCAATGGGGAAAAGGCGTACTGCCTGCTACATCTATAACAAATACTTCTAGTAATATTAACTTTCCTATAAAATTTCCTAATATAGCAGTACATGTATCTGGTGTAGCAACTAATGCAGCCCATCCAAAAGGTGGAGGAACATGGGCTGTAAGCCCTAAAAATGTAACAAATCAAAAATTTATGGCTTTCTGTGATAATAATGGTGCAGGTTATAATTTTACTCTAACCGTTGGATTTAATTGGCTTGCAATAGGATATTAAGAAGGGTACGGATTCGGTTAAAACCAGCCGCTCTATCCACCTTAAAATCCAGCATCTTATATAGATATGGGGAAATCCTACGGAAGGTAAATAATTTAAAGAAGGGATTTGATCAAATGAACCGACACTATGCAAAGTTTAATGAAAACGGCGAACGTGAAACCTCTATCACATTTAATATCCATTTTAGCAATGAGGAAGAGTTGCAGCCGTATCTGAAGAAGGGCTTTATCCCTGTCACAGACGAAGAACAGGCATTATATGCCACCAATCAATACTTGCGGGGTACTGACGGAAAGCCTGTGCAGAAACCTCCCTATGTGCCTACAGCCGAGGAAAAAATGGCTGCTATCCGTACGGAACGTGACTGGCTGCTGGACGCGAGCGACAAATATATGATGATAGATTACCCGGTCACAGATGAGCAGCGAGAAACCTGGAGAATCTATCGCCAAGCCCTGCGGGACATGCCTGCGAATTGCGACCCGGATAATCCGACATGGCCGGTTGCACCGCAGTAGAAGTGGTTAAGACGGTTACCGGCGCGGTACTATCACGTATAGAGTAGAAGGATATGGAGGTGGATAATTATGGCCTATACGACAAGACCAGAAGATAATGAGGCAATTGCTAATTTGCCGGGCGATATCCGCGCGGTAACGGATTTGGTGACCATGCATATAGAGGCGGCTTTAGCGGCTCATGAGGCTAAAACCGTCAGTTATGGAAGCACAAACGTTGAGGAAGCGCTTGACACAGCCGCAGGACACCAGGCCAATCAAAATAACCCCCATGGCGTAACGGCAGTTCAGGCCGGGGCAGTCGCCTTGGGGGATGCGGTGGCGACGGTGACGGCGAATAAGGTGGTCAGACGGGATGGGAATGGTAGAATTGCCGGGGACATTACCGGTAATTCGGCGACTGTGGGTGGTTTAACGCCAGCGCAGATCAGAGCAGACGCTGTGCCGAGCGGTATGATTTGTATGTGGAGCGGGTCAATTGCGACCATCCCAGCAGGATGGACTTTGTGTAACGGACAAAATGGCACGCCGGACTTGCGGGATCGGTTTATCGTGGGGGCGGGTGGCTCATACAGCGTAGGGAATACCGGCGGTTCAAACACTGTAACCCTTACCGTAAATCAAATACCGTCCCATAATCATGCTTTTCCAGGGCACCCCGGGGGAAGTGCATCGTCTCGCGTAGACGCTGATTTTTCAGGATCTGGTACTTGGTATAACAAGGTAGTTGGGAATACTGGTGGCGGGCAATCTCATGAAAACAGACCTCCCTACTATGCTCTGTGTTATATCTACAAGATTTAGAAAGCCTATTTTGTCTTTAGGAGGTGGTACTTTTGAATCCCCTGAGAGCCTGGCTCAAAAACGCATACACCCTCACCGAATTCAAACTCATGGCCGCAGGCTCTGCAATCGGAGCCTGCTTTTCATTTGCAGTAGGCGGCATGGACATGTGAATTTTGGCTCTGGCCGGTTTCGTCGTTGCCGATTTCATCACCGGCACATGGGTGGCTTGCAAAGAAAAAAATATCAGTTCCCAGATGGGGGCCAAGGGGTCTATAAAAAAACGCCGTATTCGCCATGGCAAATACATCCCCAACTTTCTGTGCGGGATAAGCTGGCGCAACTCCAGAGAGAGAAGGGGATGAGCCGTACTGGGGAACCTCATTGAAACAGATCTATTAGAGAAAGGGGGGGATACCCATTGATGCGAAAAACTATCTATACATTGCTCTTGCTGTTCTGCTTGGCTTGGCTGCCCTCTACTGCTACAGCGGCCGAGATAACGGACCCGGAACTGACGCGGCTCGAGCAAATCTTCAATCAGCTGGAGAGCAACAGCAGCGCGCTGCAGAAAGACTTGAAAACCTCGAAAACAGACTTGGCGCAGGCGAGGCTGAAGCTGGAAGAATATCAGAAGGAGTTGGCGGCGTTGCAGATCGAATTGCTGACGTTGAGGCACGAATCGCAGATAGTGAAAAAAAGACTGCAGACAGCGCAGGACTCGTTAGAGAAGGCCTCGCAATCCTTAGAACAATTGGAGAAAGAAATGCGGCGCGAGCGAAGGCGCCTTAAATTTGAGCGGAATATGCTGCTGCTGGCGGTTAGTTGTTTGGCGGTGAAATGAGTTTAGCCCCGGAAATCCGGGGCTTCTTTTTTTTGTCATTTTTTTGGCGGCTGACCCAGTCTTTTCCTCTGGGTCAGGCCATTGGGGGGAGGAGGTTCTTTCGGGCGGCATTTATACCTTGGCCTTGGCGGCTCAGGCGGCGGCAGCGGGGCAGACTGTAACGCCTCGGTGGGCTCGGGATCCCGCAGCACGGTAGTCTCGGGATTGAGCACAGTAGCCAAGTTTTGCACGATATCGGTGATGATTTTTTCTTGAATGTCGGAGGGAATAGCCTGCTGACCGGCAGGAGGTTTAGCGCCGGGAGGCTTTGGCATCGGGGGAGGAGGAACATACGGTGGGAAAGAGGTTTTATCATAAAAGCAGGCTTCATTCCGGCAGCGGCCGAGAAGCTGCCGCAGGGCTTCCAGCTCAACGATCTGTTTGGCGGTGTCGCAGGCCCTGACTGGCTGGCAGCATTCCTGCAGCTGGCGGAATATCTCTACCGGAGCGCTGGTTACAGCCAGAAAATCCGTACTAAAAGAAACTTTATAGCAGAGGATCTCCAGCAGCATGTCCAGGAGCGCTCCGGCGCGGTCAATGCGCTGGACAGCCCGCATGGTAATTTCGGGGTTCACGCCTTTGATCCTCGGTATTTCTTCGGCAGATCCCACGAGCAGGCGATAAGCGGCGGTTAAGGTATTAAATTGCGTGGCCAAAGCATTGACATCCGACAAAATCGTGTCAACAATCGGCAGGCGTTCCAACGGGTCGAACATAGTATCGCCTCTTCCCTCGAATACTACTGCTATGGTATGCGAGAGAGGGCCATTGGGTGAAATAAAAGGATTTCACCGGCTCTTGTCAAATACTCTAACAGCATAACAGCGGCTTGCCCATTAGCTGACTGTTTCAGGAAGGGAGGGATGATCGATGATAAAGCTGACCCAATATACCAAAAAGGGTGGTTGAGCGGCCAAAATCGGGCCAGGGTCTCTGGCTCAGGTTTTAGGCAAACTCCCAATGATTTCTGATCCTCGTCTGCTGGTTGGCATAGAAACCTCCGACGATGCCGGGGTGTTTGCCCTGAATGAAACAACAGCCTTAATCCAAACCGTGGATTTTTTTACACCGATTGTCGATGATCCTTACACCTTCGGTCAAATTGCGGCGGCCAATAGCCTAAGTGATGTGTATGCCATGGGCGGCAGTCCCCTGACCGCGATGAATCTGGTGGCTTTTCCCGCCGCATTGCTCGAGACGGGAGCCTTGGCCGCTATTCTGGCAGGCGGTCAGAATAAAATAAACGAAGCGGGAGCGCTCCTGGTAGGGGGTCATACCGTGGATGATCCGGAACCGAAATATGGTCTGAGTGTTACCGGGATTGCTCATCCCGGGAAAGTCTGGCGCAATGCCGGCGCTAGGCCCCAGGACAGGCTGATCCTGACCAAAGCTCTGGGAACCGGTGTGCTGGCTACAGCCTTTCGGGCCGAGATGTTTGATGCGGGCTGGCAGCAGGCGATTCAGAGCATGATGACCCTGAATAAGGCAGCGGCTGAAACTGCCGGCCGGTTTACGGTCCATGCCTGTACCGATGTGACCGGATTCGGCTTCCTGGGGCATCTTTCGGAAATGGCCACGGCCAGTCAAGTCACGGTCAGAATCCACAGCCAGGCTGTGCCGCTTTTTCCCCAGGCAAGGGAGGCCGCTCATATGGGGCTGGTGCCGGGAGGAGCGTACGCGAACCGCACCTACTTCGGTCAGCGGGGTGTGACGGTTCAGCCGGGTGTGCCGGAAGCGGTGGCCGATCTATTGTTTGATCCTCAAACCTCCGGGGGACTTTTGCTGGCGGTGCCGGCGGAACAAGCCGAATCACTAGTGAAAGCCCTGTTACAACAAGGTGTCGTTTATGCCGCTATGGTGGGACAGGTGGAAACGACCGGCAAAGGTGAAATTTATGTTGAATGAAGCAGCTGCCTTGTTTTCTCCGGCCATACTATGGTCAGCCGGCACGACTTTATTGCGGGTGACGGCGATCTTTGCGGGAGCGGTTCTGGCTTTTCGCTTTTTCGATATCATTGTCGACCGCCTTTTTGGCAAGACAACGTATCTCGAGGAGAAGCGGGCCCGAACCTTAAGCTCTCTGTTAAAAAGCCTGATCCATTATCTGGTTTATTTCATTGCTTTGGTGATGATCCTGCAGGAATTTGCCATTGACACCACCTCGATCATCGCCGGCGCCGGCATTATCGGCCTGGCCATCGGCTTTGGCGCTCAGAGTCTGGTGCGGGACGTAATCAGCGGCTTCTTTATTATCATGGAGGACCAATATGCCGTTGGCGACTATATCACCAGCGGCGACATGTCCGGCACGGTTCATGAAATCGGCTTCCGGGTGACGAAGCTGCGGGATACGGTTGGAACGCTTCATATTATCCCCAATGGTTCCATTACCCGGGTCAGCAATTTTAGCCGGGGGCCTATGCAGGCTGCCGTCAATATCCCGGTTTCCTATCAGGCCGATGTAAAGCAGGTGTGGCGGTTGCTGCAAGAGGTGTGCGATGATGTGGGGACAATGCCTCAGGTGCTGGAACAGCCTAAAATAGTGGGGATTATTGATTTGCGGCCGGCTGAAATGTTGATCCGGGTGACGGCCAGGACCCGGCCCCTGGAACAAGGCGCGGTGGAGACGCAGATCCGCCGGCAGGCCTTAGAAAAGTTTAAACAGGCGCAAATTCCGCCGCCGGTATCATGGCCGGCTGACTTTAAAGTGCAGGGGGTGTCACAATGATCCCTAAGTTTGAAATAGGCGATATTGTCATCATGAAAAAAGCTCACCCCTGTGGCAATAACCGCTGGGAGATCACCCGCACCGGCATGGATATCCGTATCAAATGTCTGGGCTGCGGCCGTCAGGTCATGGTTCCCCGCCCCCAGTTTGAAAAGGCGGTTAAGACAGTGGCGGGCAATGTGAATCAAGCAGGTACTTGAAAAAGGGCCATCTCTGACTGCGAGGCCGAGAGGGGATTGCGGCGGATGCCGGGACCTTTGGCGGATAGTTTTGTGACTTTGAGTCGCCTTGACAGGACGGCAGATGCATTGTAACATAAAGATGCTAAAGATGTTGTTATTATCCGGTTTTAACCGGCTGGATTAAACCGAAGGAAAACACCTAGTGTTTTATCATAGATAAACTAGGTGTTTCTTCTGTTTTAAAAAGGATTATTATTAAGGAAGAATTTTGTCAAAATAGGGGGAAGGGGTTTTGCACATTAACATCAGAAAACAGATTCTACTGGCGTTAAGTCTTATTGTATTGCTATTTACCGGTCTTTTGGCATATGGTTACTATCAGTTGGAGGTCATCAAGGCAGGATACATGGGTGTGATTTTGAGAAGCGCCCCGCTAGTGGTAGAGGTGAAAGACGTCAACGGTGAGCTTCGCAATCAAAGTTCGCTGGTGCGGGCCTATCTCTTAACCGGGGAGGAGAACTACATAGTCCAATATGACCAATCCCGGTCCAGAATGGATAAAACCCTGGACAGTCTCCAGACCAAACTGATTACCCCCGAAGGTAAGCAAAAAACTTCCGACCTGAAGCAGGTTTTAGCCGAATATCATTCCGCAGCGGATAAGGCCATTCACATCGGCCGCACCCAGGGGCGAGACGCGGCGGTTAAAGTGATTGCCGAGGGTGCGTCAACGGCTAAGGCTGCCGAAACGCAAATGAATGATTTGGTAACCTTTTTAAGTGAGCGGATGATTCTGCGCACTGACGAGAATGACGCCATGGTCGGGCGGGTAGAATTGACACTGTTGGTTTGGAGCTTAATCGTCATCATTCTTTCTATTGCTACTGGCATAAGATTCTCCGGGAGAATATCCCGTCCGCTTCAGGCATTAGCCGCTGTTGCCGGTGAGATTGCCGCAGGCAACCTGGTACCGGTCAACATCAAATACAAGGGCCAGGATGAAATTACTGTCTTAATTCTGGCGTTTACCAAGATGAGTCTCAATTTGCGTAATATCCTGAAGGGGGTAACCAAAGCTGCCGAACAGCTGGCGGCATCCTCGGAGCAACTGACTGCCAGCGCCGATCAGACGGCTAAGGCATCCACTCAGGTGGCGCAAACTATCGAATCCGTCGCCAGCGGGGCGACAGGGCAGACTCGGGTTGTCAATCAAACTGAAACAATTGTAAATGATATGACCCAGGCGATTTCCCATATTGCCCGGAATTCTGAACAGGTGCTGACTAAATCCCATGAGGCTTCAGCCGCAGCCCGGGTGGGCAATGAGGCGGTGAATGAGGCTACGAACCAAATGAGCCAGATCCAAAATTCAGTGTCCCATGCCGCTGTCGTCGTAGAACAATTAGGCGCCAACTCCAACCGTATTGGCACAATTGTATCGGCTATTCAGCAAATAGCCGGGCAGACCAATCTTCTGGCCTTAAACGCCGCCATCGAGGCCGCCCGGGCTGGCGAACATGGCCGGGGCTTCGCAGTGGTAGCCGAAGAGGTCCGTAAACTGGCAGGCCAGTCGCAACTGGCGGCGAAAGAAATCTCAGAAATTATCCAACTGATTCAAACCGACACGCAAACAGCAGTTCAAGCCATGCAGTCGGGCACTGACGAGGTGAACCGGGGTATTACGGTAATTACGGACACCGGCGAAAGGTTCCGCAGCATTGTCACAGTAATCGATGCCCTGAACGGAGAAATCCAGGAAATCAGCACGGTCGCCGAGGAATTATCCGCCTCAAGCGGTGAGGTAGGCCATTCTGTTGGCAATGTAAAACAAATCGCCGTAGAAACGGCCGCGAGCACCCAGACAATTTCCGCCGCAGCCGAGGAGCAGACCGCCACCATGCAGGAAATCGCTTCTGCCTGCACCGCGCTTGCCCGTATGGCTGAAAATATGCAGAACATGGTCGCCACTTTCCGGTTTTAACTGCTTTTGACATGACGCCTCAGGCATACTGGGGCGTTTTCTTTTTTGCCAAGCGGCAAAAAAGTTCCTTTTCAAGGATTTTCCTGCTATAATTTATATATACAGTGATACGGAAGTTGAATTGAGAGACGTATGATGTCAAGCGTCAAAGGAGGAACACACTATGCCTAAAATCGCCAGCCAAGCCAAACGTTTGCGGATTTATATCGGAGAAAGCGACCACTGGAAACGGCGGGCACTGTATCAGGTCATTGTGGAAAAGGCCAGGGAACTTGATCTGGCCGGGGCTACCGTATTTCGGGGCCTTATGGGTTATGGCGCCAACAGCCGTATTCATGCAGCGTCCCTGCTGGATCTCTCTGCGGATCTACCGATATTGGTGGAAATTATCGACAGTGAGGAGTATATCGCTAAATTGCTGCCGTATCTGGATGAGATTGTGGAAGAGGGTATGGTCACCATCGATGACATACAGGTTGTCAAGTATGGGCGCAAAACACCGAACCGATAAATTTAATTTCTTAATTGCAGGCAGAAAAAATATCGCGGAAAATAAATGGGATTTACCGGGCTGTTTTGACCGTTGTATAGGGGATTTTTGAACGTATATGCGCCTTGGACTGCCTTGACACAATAGTCGGATGACTGGTAATATAAATAAAGATATAAAGGCAAATAATAGCTGCAGACAGATATGATAGGTACTATCTGAAAACGTCTGACTACGTTGCTTATGGTCTGGTTTCTCATCAAAGCTGGATGAAAGTAGGTGGACATCTAGTTGGTTTGTTTTTGCAAATCGGTTAGGTGTTTCTATTTTTTCGGCTATGTACCTGTCATTTTCGGCGTCAAAGGGAGAACCAGCAGCGAAAGGGAGTGCTTATGCGCATTAATATTGGCAAACAAATCCTGACAGCAATCGTCCTCATTATTTTGGTCTTCACCGGTCTTTTGGGCTACAGCTACTATCAATTAAGTAGTATCGAGGCCGGCTACATGAATGTAATCGAAAGAAGCGCGCCGCTGGTAGTAGAGGTCAAAGAGGCGTACGGAGAACTGCGCAATCAGAGTTCGCTGGTGCGGGCGTATCTCTTGACCGGGAATGAGCGGTATATATCGCAATATGATCAGTCCCGAATCAAAATGGACAAAACGCTGACCAGCCTGGAGACCAAATTGCTTACTCCGGAAGGCAAACAGCAAGTCTCCAGTTTGAAGAAGATTTTGGGTAATTATCATGTCGTATCGGACAGGGTGATTTTGACCAACCGCACCCAGGGACAGGCAGCTGCAATTCAGGGGCTTGCCGAGGGGGCGGCGATAGCCGATGAGGCTGAAGCCGAAATGAATAGTTTTACTACCTTTTTAAGCGAACGGATGGTTTTGCGGACCGATGAAAATGAAGCCATGGTTCAGCAGGTGGAAACATTGCTGGTGGTTGCAAGCCTGGTGATCATCATTCTTTCGCTCGGGGTTGCCCTTTGGTTTTCCCGGCGGTTATCCCGCCCGCTGCAAGGCTTAGCCGGCGCTGCCGGTCAAATCGCAGCTGGAAACCTGGTCAGAGTCAATGTAGCATACAACGGAAATGACGAGATCGCCGACTTAATCGAAGCGTTTACCAAAATGAGCATGAATCTGCGGGACGTCCTGCAAAAAGTAGCCAAAGCAGCTGAACAAGTTGCCGCCTCCAGTGAAGAGCTGACGGCCAGTGCGGAACAAACGGCTAAAGCAGCAACCCAGGTGGCGCAAACCATCGAGTCTGTCGCCACTGGAGCGGCAGGCCAGACCCAGGTTGTCGGGGAAACTGAGATGATTGTCAATGACATGACCCAGGCCATTTCCCATATTGCTCAGAATTCCAGCGAGGTTTTAACAAAATCCATGGAAGCCTCGACCGCTGCCCAGGTGGGGAATGAAGCCGTTGCGGAAGCTACACGGCAAATGGGTAATATTACTGAGTCTGTGACTCATGCCGCTGGCGTTGTTGAAAAATTAGGCGAGAACTCCTACCGGATTGGGGAAATCGTAACCGCCATCACCCAGATAGCCGGACAGACCAATTTGCTGGCCTTAAACGCCGCCATTGAAGCGGCCAGGGCCGGTGAACAGGGCCGAGGCTTTGCCGTGGTGGCAGATGAAGTCCGTAAACTGGCGGAACAATCACAGCTGGCAGCGGGGGAAATCGCGGAAATCGTAAAAGTTATCCAAGCTGATACCCAGACGGCCGTCCAGGCTATGCAGACAGGAACTGCTGAAGTCCATCGGGGAACCGAGGTCATCACGGATACCGGTGAAAGGTTCCGCGATATTGTTACTGGAATTGCCGCCCTGAACAGCCAGATTCAGGAAATCAATGCAGCCACTGAAGAATTGTCCGCCGCAAGCAGCGAGGTCGCTCATTCTGTGGATAATGTAAAGAAAATTGCCACCCAAACGGCCGGTAATACTCAGACTATTTCCGCCGCAGCCGAGGAGCAGAGCGCCACTATGGAGGAAATCGCTTCTTCTTCTACCGCACTTTCCAATATGGCGGAAAATCTGCAGAATGTTGTCGTTTCCTTCAAATTTTAACTTAGCGACGGAAAAACGCAACCTATGAAAAAGGCCAGGGACTCTTCTTCAAAAACGGGTCCCTGGCCTTTTGTCTCTTGCTCCGAACTAGGTAAGGATATGATTTTGACGGGGTAGATTAAACGTTATATGAGACTATTGCTTTATTCCCCTTTATATGACAAAATATTACACTATTAGATGAATGAGAGAATCATTCTGTTAGTACCGCGCATTATTTTTAAAGGAAGTGCATTGATTTGGTTAGCTTAACCGAGAAAGAACTGAGTCTCAGCGTAATTATCCGTTATAGCGTCCGCATCTTTATAAAGGAATTTAAATTTCTCATTGCTGCCTCTCTGGCTTTCACTGTACTGGTGCTCGTAAGTATGTTCCTCCTGATGTTTCTGACCACGCAGCTGGTGCAGGCTGCCCCTGTGCTGGCGATCCTCGTGTTTATCATGATGATGGTGCTATTCACGCTGATCCCAACCTATCAGATGATATTGGTCACCCTTAAGTTGAACAGCAGGATTCAAGACGTCAAAGTCAGCCTGGGCCAGTTATTAAAAGAAAGCTATGCCAAGCTGTTTCCCGTGTATGGAGGAGTTCTTTTAATGGTCGTCTACCTTTTGCTGTGGGGATTGCTGCTCATCATTCCCGGAATTTATAAGACCTATAAGTATATCCTGGCCCCCAGCAGCATGATTTTAAAATCCCTGTCGGCCCGTGAAGCTATTCATTACAGCCAGACCCTCACTGCCGGACGGTGGTGGAAGACACTTCTTTCTTTCCTGTTGCCGTTTCTTCCTATGATGGCATTGAGTGTATTATGCCAGCTTGTGGCTCTCTGGGGTGGCAATCCCTGGCAAAACATGGCCCTTTTTACAGGCTTGATTGTTTCGTGGCTGACCGGAGTCCTGCAATACTCGATCATTGCGGTGATTACGTTCGTATTGTTCATTAATTATGACAGTCAAGGCAAAGCGGTTAGAACTGCGGAGGCCATAGAAGCGCCGGAGAACTCCGCCGTGTGATTTTTATCAGGCATCAAATGAACAAGGAGCATTGCCAAATAGTTTGGCAATGCTCCTTGTTTTTTTATTTGCCGAAATACCTGTCCAGCAGGCCTTTAAAGGCAGCGCCGTGTCGGGCTTCATCCTTGCACATTTCATGGACTGTGTCATGGATGGCGTCCAGCCCCAGCTCTTTGGCCCGTTTGGCCAGATCCAGCTTGCCCTGACAGGCGCCGTGCTCAGCGTCCACCCGCAGCTGCAGGTTCTTTTGGGTGGAGGGGTATACCACCTCGCCTAAGAGCTCGGCAAATTTGGCGGCATGCTCCGCTTCTTCAAACGCAATCCGCTTATAGGCTTCCGCCACCTCGGGGAATCCTTCCCGATCGGCCTGACGGCTCATAGCCAGATACATGCCGACCTCGGTACATTCCCCCATGAAGTTCATTTTTAAATCTTCCACAACTTTTGCATCTACGCCGGCAGCAACACCGATGCGGTGTTCATCCGCCCAGCTTAATGCACTGTTGGATTTTTCCAGAAATTTAGAAGCAGGCGCCTTACATTGCGGACAGGCGGCCGGCGGGGTATCTCCTTCGTGAACATAGCCGCAGATAGCACAGACGTATTTTTTCATGTTTCAGTCCCCTTTCAAAATAGAAATTAATTATTAATTAATAATTAATTTTATACATAAACTATACAACATTTATTGATGGAAATCAATCCCTAAATAACAATTTCCCTGAAAATTTTTGCCCACTTTGTCCTGGAGCAATGATTGGAACAAGGGTTTACTCTGATCAGTCTGCCTGTAATAATCATGAATCGGCTCGATAGCTTTACTATTTTATAAAGTAAAAATTAAGCTCTTAAAAAAGGGTATAGCCGGATAAGCAGTAAATAGTAAATATATTGGGCTAATCATGGAATTGTTGTATCGATAAAGGCAGAGGTGAGAGGAACCTATGTTGAACATTTCGGAAGAATTCATCCGATCAGTGGCCCCCAATCAAAATGCGATAACTAACGGTTTGAGCCTGGTCAAAAAGAATGCGTTTGTCGAGCTGGGCATATCAGCCGACAAAAGTTTTATCATGGGCGAATGCAAAGGGAGCGGAGCCAGCAACTATATTACATCGGCGGATTTTTTCCAGCCGGACAGCCCTGTTTTTCGTTGCACCTGTCCCAGCCGCCAGTTTCCCTGCAAGCACTCCCTTGGGCTGATGTATGCCTACTGCGGCGGCAAAGAGTTTGCCACCGTGGATATCCCTCAGGATGTGCTCATGAAACGGGAAAAGGCCGGGAAAAAGCAAGAAAAGCAAGCGGACGAAAGCGTCAAGACGCCGCCAAAAGTGAATAAGGCTGCGCTGAAGAAGAAAATTGCCGCCCAGATGGAAGGACTGGAACTGCTGCAGAAAATAGTCAATGGGATTGTCCAGTCCGGGTTGGGCACACTGAATGCCAAAACACTGCGTATGCTGGAAGATCAGGCCAAGCAGCTTGGAAATTATTATTTGACATACCCCCAGGCTGTTTTGCGTGATTTTTTATTTTTATTTAAAGAAGCCCAGGACCCGGAAGAAGTATATTCAACCGCTGTCGACCGATTGGCCATGCTCCACAGCCTGTGCAAAAAAGGCCAAGAGTATTTGGCCAAGCGGCTTAACACTGAAATACCGGCTGATACCAGCTCCAATATGGAAGAAATGCTGGGGCATAACTGGCAGCTGGCCGAACTGAAAGGCCAGGGCCTGGTACAAACCGACATCGAATTAATGCAGGTGCAGTTCAGCAGCTGGCTCAGCGAAGCCAGGGGCGAATACATTGATGCCGGGGCCTGGGTGAACCTGAAGACGGGACAGGTGCATAAGACCCTAACCTTCCGCCCGGTCAAGGCGACCAAATACATACGGCAGGATGATTCGGTCTTTGACCTGGTACAGGTTCCCGAGCTGTTTACTTATCCCGGCGGCGATATGAACATCAGGGTCAGGTGGGAGAACTCCACCATGCGGAAAGCAGTGGCAACAGACTATAAAACCATTCAATCACATGCCGGAAAATCTCTGGGCGAGGTGATTAAAAGCGTAAAGAATCAGTTGAAAAATCCACTGGCTGATAAATATCCACTGGCGCTGCTGCATTTTGCCCGCATTGGCAGCGTCAACGGCAGCATAGTGGCGGAAGACGGCCAGGGACAGAGAATCGTCCTGGCCGACGCGAATGAAGCATTTGAGCCGCTCAGCACGATGCTGCTGGAACTGGTGCCGCAGCAGACGCTGCATAACGGCACCCTGCTGGCCCGCTTTCACTACAGCCATGCTACCAGGAGGCTCTGCGCCCAGCCGCTGACCTTGATTACCGGTGAGGGAGCTATCAGACTCACTCTCTAACGGCAGGTTTAAAGCAATGCAAAAAAGTTATGTTAAATATAACGACGAAATATACAGACAGAAGGTGGATCGATGAGTATCGCTTTGCTATATGACACTCAGACGGAAGTGCGGCGGTTGTTTATTGCCGGCGGAGATTTAGCGGCCGGGGATTTCAGGCTCAAAAAAATACTGCCCGGGCTCAGAAAGGCTGGGGAAGCGGCGCCGGTCTTTCTCAGGGTGGCGGATGCGATGGAAAAAGTGATCGAACCGGAAGCCGGAAAAGCCTCTGAAAACCTACTGGAACTGGCAACTCTGGTCAATGCCGTTCTTTATACCCAGGGCGAGACAGGCCTGCCGGGTGAGATAAAGCCAGTCGAGACTATTGGCGTACAATACTCGTCCCGCGCAACATTCCGGGCGGTGATGCCGGTGATCGAAGCGCTGACCGGCAAAGGATCCGGCAGGTATGAAATTCTGAAACAGGCGCGGGCTGACCAGCTATTTAATGATCTGCGGCTGCTCAACCCGTTAATCGCGGCCTTGGGTGACAGCTACGCGGAAATAGCCGGGTTGGCCTATGAGGTACTGGCGGAATTGGGGCCGGATGTCGCGCCGGTTTTGAGGAAAAGTCTGGATTTTAGCGGCGACAAGGCGGCTGCCCGGATTTTGGACTTGTTGTCCGGCTTCCAGGGCGCAGCCGGCAAACAGCTTTATCTGGATGCCCTGGAACAGGGCTCGCTGCCGGTAAAAGTCAGCGCCCTTAAGGCATTGAAAGATCTGCCGGAATGCGAGGAAATCCTGTTCCGTTATGCGGTTGACAGCAAAAAAGAGCTGCGGGAAGCGGCGTATACCGCACTGGCGGCATATCAGGACGAGCAGGCGGCGGAGATATTGTTCGCCGCTTTTAAAGGCAAGGACCGCGATCTTGTCCAGGCAGCGGTGCAGCAAAGCCAGTCCCGGCATCTGACCGGCTTACTCTTAGCCGAAGCCGAACAAGCTTTGGCGGCTGTTTTAACTGTAAAACCGGCAAGCGAAGCGGTAAAACCGGCGGCAGGCCTGCTGGCTGCAGGCTTGCAGAAAGTGTTTGGCGACCCGGCCGGCAGCGAGGCTGCAACCTATGCCGCAATGGCAGCCGCCACCGAGAAAATAGACCCCAAAGTGCCCCATATGCTCTTTGACATACTGGAATGCCTGGCCGAAAAACAGGAGCCCGACGTATTCGCCTTTTTAACCAAATGCCTGGCCGAAACGCCGTGTCTATCGGTCTATAAGTCGTCCTCTGCTCGCCGCAAGGGCCGGGTCGAAGATTACGGGGCAGAGCGCACTTTGGCTCGGGCGGCTGCCCATAGCTTATTTTTCTTTGGGAGAGGGACAGAGGAGGGATTACAGTTTCTGGTAAGCCAGGACGGCAAGCACAACGACCATCTGCTGGGATTTTCCCTGGCGGCGGCTTTGCTCAGCCAGTCGCCGGAATATGTGTATAAAAACTACGCCCGGTATGCTGCCGGTACCAGAAAAAACCCTTTATGCCAGGAGACACTGGCGGTTTTTGAGAATTTATCGGCAGTGCTGCAACATTATAAAACTGAACCGGCACAAGGAAAATTGTTCCGGCTGGTTTTGCATGAAGGCTGGATCAAAAAATTTGTCGCCCACGATGAGCTTAGGTTGGTGTGTTCTTTTATTCAGGAAGGCTGTGCGGCGGGAGTAGACTACTTAGTGAAATACAGCCGTGAGAAAATCAATTCTTATGAGTATGGTTTGATTGTCCACGCCTTGAAACGGGTGAATTATAAAGAGCTGCCGGGGCTGCTGCAAGCCAGACTGGAAAGCCTGCTGGCGGCGGGAGGCAAAGTGGGCTTTTACTATGAATTAAAGGAATTTGCCGCATTAACAGCGGTTATGGAACCGGATTTTGCCGGCGTTTTGGAAGAAGCCGCCGGCAGGTGCGACGCCCGTGCCGCCGAGGTGCTACTTACCGCAGCCTACGATCTGAAAAATAAGGGAAAAGGAGTCTGAGCATGTCAACGTCAACAGCAACCGATATCTTAAGGCTGCCGGCGGAACAATTGTACGCCGGCGAAATAGAAGCGCTCATCGCCAATGAAACGGAAAAAATCCCCGCCGGCTGGCGGCTGTCCGCCAAATCAGTGCTGACCTACATCACCGGCGGCAAGGCGGGCAAAACCGAAATTACGTCCAAATACATCGGCAACAGGCGGCTGGTGGAAATAGCCATCGCCACCCTGCTGACCGACCGGGCGCTGCTCTTGATCGGCGAACCCGGCACCGCCAAATCCTGGCTGTCGGAACATCTGGCAGCGGCGATTGCCGGCGACTCCACGAAAGTGATCCAGGGCACGGCGGGAACCACCGAGGAGCAAATCCGCTATTCCTGGAATTACGCCATGCTGATTGCCAGCGGACCGTCCCGGGAAGCCCTGGTCAAAAGCCCGATTTTCCGGACCATGGAAAGTGGCGGCCTGGCCCGCTTTGAAGAAATATCCCGCTGCTCGCCGGAAGTCCAGGACGCGCTGATTTCCATTCTGTCGGAGAAAAATATCTCGGTGCCGGAGCTGAACTATGCGGTTTCCGCTGTGCGGGGATTTTCGATCATTGCCACCGCCAATACCCGCGACCGGGGGGTAAACGAGATGTCGGCCGCCTTGAAGCGCCGCTTTAATATCGTCGTTTTGCCGTCGCCGGGGGATGTTCAGACCGAAGTGGAAATTGTACGCAAGCGGGTCGGGGAGCTGGCCGTGAACCTGGATCTGGCGGCAGCCCTGCCGGCGGACGAGGCCGTGGCCAAAGTCGTCACGATCTTCCGTGAACTGAGAAGCGGCATGACCCTGGACGGCAAGGAAAAAATCAAATCGCCCAGCGGCGTGATGTCCACAGCGGAAGCCATTTCGCTCCTGGCCAACAGCATGGCCCTGGCGGCCAGCTTCGGCCAGGGGACCATTACCAGCGGGGACATTGCCGCCGGCCTGCAGGGGGCGGTGGTCAAAGACGAAGAAAAAGACAGGCTGGTATGGAAAGAATACCTGGACAATGTGTTGAAAAAGCGCGGAGGGGAGTGGCGAGATCTATACAATGCCTGCAGGGAGATGAGCGAGTGAGCCTGGCGAGCGAGAGCAAAGCACCGCACATTTTTGGCATCAGGCATTTATCGCCCGGCGGCGCCCATCACCTGCTGCAATTCCTTGATGCGGTCAACCCTACGGCCGTATTGGTGGAAGGCTTATCCGACGCCAATTCGCAGATTGAGTTTTTTACGGCCAAAGGCACGGAACTGCCGGTTGCCATTTTGGCGTATACGGAAGAATTGCCGGTGAGGACCTTATTCTATCCTTTTGCCGCCTATTGCCCGGAATACCAGGCGTTTGTCTGGGCTAAAGCCCATCGGGCCCATGCCGAATTCATCGATTTGCCTTCCGATGTATTTTTAAAGCTGAGCGAGGCCAGGCGCCGCATCGAAGCAGCGGCGGAAAAGGCGGCAGGCGGGGAAGGCCGGAAAGATTGCACCGAATCGCTCTATGCCCGCTGGGCCGGGCTGGCGGGGGAACAGGATTATGATACCTATTGGGAGCGTCGCTTTGAGCACAATTTAAACAGCGATTCCTACCGTCTGGCAGCCTATGAGCTCGGCCAGAGCCTGCGGGAGCTGGCGGCCGACAGCAGGGCCGAGCAGATGGAAACCCTCGTCCGGGAAGCCTATATGCGCAACCGGATTCAGCGCACCATTCAGGCCGGGCATGACCCCGATAGAATCGTGGTGGTTACCGGCGCTTATCATGCCTCGGTGCTGGGACCGGATTATCCGGCCATGACTGATGCGGAAATCGCCGCCCTGCCCAGGGTAAAAAGCCGCCTTACCCTGATGCCCTATTCCTTCTACCGCCTTTCCTCCCGCAGCGGCTATGGCGCCGGCAATGCGGCGCCAGCCTACTTTGACCTGATGTGGCAGCACCTGCGGCGCGGCGATATAAAGCAGCTGGTGCCGGAATACCTGTCGGGCATTGCCCGGTACATGCGGGAACACGGCATACACCGCTCTACGGCCGAGGTCATCGAAGCGGTGCGCCTGGCCAATGCCCTGGCGGGGCTCAACGGTGGCAGCCAGCCGTCGCTGAAGGATTTGCAGGATGCCGCCGTGACCTGCCTGGGGCATGGCGATCTGCATGCGGTGGCCGAGGCGATAGCGGCCGGCAATGTGGGGACGGCGATCGGCAGCCTGCCGGAAGGCGTTGTCCGCACCTCGATCCAGGATGATTTTTACCGGGAGCTGAAACGGCTGAAGCTGGAAAAATACCGCTCGGCAGTGGCCATGGATTTAGAGCTGGACCTGCGGGAAAATCGCCGGGTACAGTCACGGGAAGCCGCTTTTATCGATTTGAGCCGGTCCTTTTTCCTGCACCGCCTGCAAGCGCTGAACATATCGTTTCAGCAGCAAAAGCGGGTTGCCCAGGATTCGGCGACCTGGGCGGAAAACTGGGTGCTGCAGTGGACGCCGGAGGCTGAAATCCAACTGGTGGAGGCGGCCCTGCTGGGCGATACCGTGGAATTGGCGGCGGCCTATGCCTTTAAAGAGCGCCTGGACAACAGTCCAGACGTAGCGACTGCCGCTCAAATCATCCGCCAGGCATGCGAATGCGGCATGCCTGAGTCCATGGAATATGCCAGGGGCGTGCTGCAGCAGCTGGCGGTGGAGAACGGCGCCCTGGCGGAGATTGCCGGAGCAGCCTATGATCTGTCAACGGTCATCAGCTACGGCGATATCCGAAAGTTCGACGCGGCGCCGCTGCTGCCGCTGCTGCAGCAGTTATTCCTCCGGGGAACCCTGCTGCTGGTGGATGCCTGCCGCTGCGACAACAGTGCGGCCGGCGGCATTGTTGACGCTGTCAATAAGTTGAATGCCATTGCCCTGGAGCATGATACCCGGGTCGATGAGCCGCTGTGGCTGCAAACGCTGACCGAACTGTCCGGACGCGACGACCGGAATCCGCGGCTGTCCGGCCTAGCCTGCGCCATATTGCTGGAACGGAATAAAATGAGCAATGAGCAATTGGCCCGGGAGGTCGCCAGAAGGCTGTCGCCGGGAATTGACGCCGACATGGGAGCGGGCTGGTTTGAAGGGCTGGCCGCGCGCAACAAGTATGCCCTGCTGACCCGGCTGGCGCTGTGGCAGCAGATCGCCGGCTATGTGGCTTCGCTGGACGAGCGGCAGTTTACGCGGGCGCTGGTCTTTCTGCGCCGGGCGTTCAGCGATTTCAGCGCCGCCGAAAAAACAGCGTCGGGGAAAGCCTGGGGGAAATCTGGGGGATGAACCCCAGCCAGGCCAGCGAAGAGCTCGGTGAAGCGCTGAGCCGGGAAGAGCAACAAAACCTGAAAAAATTAAATGATTTTGATTTTGAGGATATATGAAATGGCGGATAAAGAACAAATCAAACGGTGGCGGCTGATTCTCGGACAAACCGGCAGCGAGCGGCTGGACGAACTGGGGAGCGGTTATGCCCTCAGTGCGGAAGAACAGGCGATGGATGAGGCTCTTGCCGCCATTTATGACAAATCAACGCCGGATGCGGCGGGCGCCCCGGGCGGGCGGCGCATCCGGCGCAGGGCCTTCGGCGCCGCAGGTCGCCAGGTGGCTGGCCGACATCAGGACGTATTTTACGACGGACATCGTAGCCGTGATCCAGGCCGATGCCATCGAAAGGAAGGGTCTGAAGCAGCTCTTATTCGAGCCGGAGATCTTAAAAACAGTGCAGCCGAATATGGAAATGGTCGCCACCCTGATGGCGCTGAAAGGCAAGATCCCGGAGCGCACCAAAAACACGGCCCGGGAGATTGTCAGGGCGGTGGTGGACGAGATCAAAAAACGCCTGGAAAGCGATATCCGGCGGGCGGTAACCGGCGCCCTGAACAAAAGAAGGCACTCGCCGCTGCCCAGTGCCGTAAGCATTGACTGGAAGCACACCATCCAGAAGAATTTGAAAAACTACAGTTGCCAATATAACCGGATTATTCCGGAACGGGTATTTTTCTTTGACCGCGCCCAAAAGTTAAACAACTGGCAGGTCATTCTGGACATGGATCAGAGCGGGTCCATGGCGGATTCCATCATCTACGGCTCCATCGCCGGCTCCATTCTGGCCAGTATGCCGGCCATCAGCACCCGGATCGTGGCCTTTGATACCGAGGTGGTGGATTTATCCGAACAATACGGCAATGATCCTGTGGACATGCTGTTTGGCATCCAGCTTGGCGGCGGCACCGACATCAACAAATCGGTAGCCTATTGCCAGCAGTTTATCACCCAGCCGGCCAAGACCCTGTTCATCCTGCTCACCGACCTGTATGAAGGCGGCAACAGCGCCGCCCTGGTGCGGCGAATGGAAGAAATGCAGGCTGCCGGCGTGAAAGCCCTTTGCCTGCTGGCGCTTTCGGATAAGGGGGCGCCCAGCTATGATGAAGGGCTGGCCCGCCGCCTGGCCAAAGCGGGCATTCCCTGCTTTGCCTGCACTCCCAACTTGTTGCCCGAACTGCTGGAAGGGGTCTTAAAAGGTATGGACCTGCAAGCCCTGGCGCAAAGGATCGGCGCCAGGAAAAAAGAAGGGTGAAGTATACTTTCCCTTACACGAGGAGAGGATCAAAGTGGTGAATAAGCTGCTAAAATGGAGCTGCTTCCTGGGGATAACCCCGGCCGTACGTTTTTTGGTGAAACGCGGGGCGGATATAAACCGGCTTGAAGACAATGGCCAGACCCTGCTGCATGAAGCCTGTTACATGGGACATACCGGCACGATAAAAATACTGCTGAAATGCGGCGCCGATATCCGGGCTGCGGACGATGACGGCATGACGGTGTTTCATAGCGCCTGCCAGGGCGGGGATAAAGATACCGTTAATCTGCTGCACAAATACGGTGCTGACATTTATGAGGTTGACCGGGTGCACTCCACCGCGCTGCATTATGCCAGCCTGGAGGAATACGGCAAAGACGTGATTGAGCTTTTGATAAAAAAATATGGTTTTGATGTCAATGGCCGTAACAACGAGGGGACGACTCCCCTGCATCTGGCCAGTCAAAATAACCTGGACGAGACCGTGCGGCTGCTGATCAGGCACGGGGCTGACGTAAATGCCAGGGATAATGAAGGCAAGGCTTCGCTTCACTACACGTGCACCGGTAATCATATCCAGGCAGCGAAAATTCTCATTAATTATGGAGCGGATGTTAACGCCAGATGTGATATGGGTTATACTGCGCTTCATCATGCTTACAGCGGGAACTATGACAAACTGGCCGATTTCCTGATCAAGAACGGAGCAGCCAGGGACGACCGGCAAGCCATACTGCGCGCTGCTGCCGCCGGCGGCAATAAAGGCTTGATTGATGCTTCCTCTGCGGACAGCACGGATATCAACGCGCAGGACGCCGACGGCTACACCGCCCTGCATCACGCCTGCGCCAATAATCAAAAACAAGCCGTGGAACGCTTTGTCCGGCTCGGGGCTGACACCGGAATCAAAAACAATGAGGGTTCTACCGCACTGCATTTGGCCGTGGAAAATCATACCCTATGCAAGGTGCTGCTGGAAGCCGGCGCGGCAATTGATGAGGCGGATAACGACGGCGATACGGCCTTGCATATTGCTGCCGGGCGAGGGTACCGTTCCACTGTGGAATTTCTCCTGGCAAATGGGGCAGAGGTAAATACGGCCAATTATGAGGGGAATACACCGCTGTATGCCGCCTGTCTGGGAAAGGAGCAGAAGGTAGCCCGGATTCTCCTCCGCCACGGGGCGGACCCGAACCGTAAAGATAAAAAGGAGAATACTGTCCTAAACCATATGTGCTACAGCGGTGACCAGGCTATGGTCGCGCTGCTGCTGGAAAACGGCGCCAATATTCATAACCGGGATACTGACGGACAGACAGCGCTGCATGACGCCTGCGAACAGGGCCATACGGCAATAGCCGGCTTGCTGATTGATCGCGGCGCCGATATTCACGCTGTAAACAACAAGGGTGAAACGCCGCTGATTGAAGCTGCCTATTATGGGCGCACCGACTGTGTAAAATGGCTGCTTGATTGCGGCGCAAAGGCCGGCCAGCCCGACTATGAGGCTGTTACGCCGCTGCATTGGGCTTGCAGCGGCGGTCACCGGGAAATAGCCGGGTTGCTGCTGGACCACGGCGCCGACATGAATGCGGCAACGTTTGACGCAGGGGATACCCCGCTTCATACTGCCTGCCGCAAAGGGCATATGGATACAGCGTTTTTGCTTATAAGCCGCGGAGCGGATACACATAGCGCAAACAAGCAGGGCAATACACTCCTCCTGGAGGCTTGCCTGGGCGGGCACGCCGGCCTGGCGGAAGCCCTGATCGCTCATGGCGCCGATTGTTATGCAGCGGATGCCGGTGGTCGCAATATATTGCATGCCGCCGCCAAAAGCGGGCTCGTCAAAATTGCCGCCAGGATAGTGGAACAGGGCATAAATATTAACTGCCGCAGCAATGACGGCAATACCGCCCTCAATTACGCCGCGTTTGGCGGGCAGGCCGATATGGTCAAATGGCTCCTGGAACAAGGCGCTGATATCAGGTCGGCAGATGACCGGGGAATGACGGCCCTGCACGATGCCTGCTCGCAGGGGCGAAAAGAAGCTGCGCTGGTGCTGCTTGACAATGGCGCCGATATCAATGCCGTGACGGAAAATGGTTTGACGCCGCTGCACTGCGCTTGTCATGAACAGCATAATGACGTGGTTCAAATGCTGATCAGCCAGGGGGCCGACATCCGGGCCAAAACGCATAATGGCTTTCCGGTTCTCTATTATGCCTGCTATCATGGGCAGGCTGACGCCGTCAAAATGCTGCTTGACAACGGGGCCGACTTGAACGCCGGAAGCGGCGACGGCTGGACGGTGCTGCATGGCGCCTGCGAACAGGGGCATATCCATATAGTCCGGCTGCTTGTTGACAAGGGCATGGATGTGAATGCCGCAGCCAAGGACGGCACGACGGCGCTGATGACGGCGTACTTGAACGGACACCGCAACATTGCCGAGTTTCTTATCCGTGAGGGTGCAGATAGCCATCTTGCCGACAAGGAAGGCCGCACTATTTTACACGCCGCCGCCTGCAGCGGCGTCCCCGGGTTAGTGGAGGCAGCGCTGGCCTGCGGAATTTATATTAATACTATAAGCGGCAATGGCGGTACTCCGCTGCATCACGCCTGCCTGAAAGGCAGCGTGGAAACAGCGAGAAGCCTGATCATGCATGGCGCCGATATTGAACTAAAAGATGAAGCGGGCAGGACGGCTTTGCATTGCGCCTGCCAGGAAGGGCATGAACAGGCAGCCTGGCTGCTGCTTGAGCACGACGCCAGATTTGATGCGGCGGAAAAAAATGGAGCAACGGCGGTTCATTATGCTGCCTTTGCCGGGAATAAAAAAATACTGAAATCGCTGTTCGAGCTTGGCGCACCGCTAGAGGAGCGGGATAACGCCGGACATACGGCGCTTCATAATGCCTGCCGCAATGGCGGCCTGGAGGCGGTTCGGTTTTTGCTGGAGCAGGGCGCCGACATACAGGCCAGAACCAGGGAGGGCAATACGGCATTGATCTTTGCCGTTATGGAGGGATACACCGGTATTATTGAGTTATTAATGGCCCGGGGCGCAGATATGCATCAAAAAAACGAAGAACCTGGAGCTGCGCCGCTGCATTATGCTGTGGCCGGCGGATACAAAGAAATAGTCAAACTTTTTCTGGCTGCCGGTGGCGAGGTTAACATTTGTGACCGCAATACGGTTACGCCGTTGCATATTGCCTGCAGAAAAGGCCGCAAAGAAGAAGCGGAAATGCTGCTGGCATACGGTGCTGATACGAATGCTCGGGATGATGATGGCGATACTCCCCTGCATGACGCAAGCCGGTGCGGTCACGCCGATATCGTGGCAATGCTGGCGGCGGGGGGTGCCGATGGTACGATCGAGAATCACCATGGCAAGACAGCGTTTGACATTGCAGTTAGCGAAGGCTTTCAGGATGTTGCCGGATTATTGCACCGCAGCGTCGAGAGGCAAAAGGATCTTGAGCCGGTAAGTGATGCAAAAAACATCAAACGGCTGTTAAACTGAATCATAATTAACCATAGAAATCAAGGAGGCAAAAAAGCGAAACAAACAGGTCCCGGACTGCCGTCTGGCAATCCGGGACCCTTTTTTATTTATCCGTAAAACTTGCTGCACGCCGCTCGCCATTTCCTTAGAGCTCGAAAATTCATTTTGAACAAGCATCTTTATAAAGTGTATGTATGTGATGCGGGGAAAGCGTTATATTTAATGAAAAATCTGTTCAGGAGACCTTCCGGACTGCAAAATCAGCGAAACAACCGAGCATATATTGACAAAAACAACAAACTTCTTTATTATTATAATTGAAAATGGATATCATTATCAATGATTCTTTGCCATTATAAAATACAAATCATGCAGCCAGAATTGGCTAAGCCGCAAGTCAGGAGGGATGCGCATGCCTGCGGCAGGAACAAAAGTAAGAGACATTAACTGTTTGGCGGCATGGCTGGTCAGCAATATCGCTCCTACTCTCACCGGCAATAAACCGGCTACCGTGCTGACCTTTATCAACACCCGGCAGGAACCCCTGCTTGCGGCCTGGCGCAAGACCGGCAAAGAGGTGCTGGCCGGCTCCATGGTCCGGCATCGGGTGCTGTCCCGTTCAGCCAACCGGGAAACAGTACTGTTCTATCGCTCCGCGGTGTTGGACCAATGCATCCAGCACAACCTCCACAGGGTTTTCCTGGCTAAACTGGGCTATCCGGTGCACTCAGGCCTGGACGCCTGCCTGGACATGATGGAAGAACGCTTTCAGGGCTGTTGTCCCCATGAAGTAGGCATTCTCCTCGGCATCCCCCTCAAAGATGTGCTGGGTTTCATGGGCCTCACTGATGAGCCTCTCACCTGCCGCCGGGAATGGTGCATCTACGGCTGCCCCAAGGAGTCCCTGGCAGTGATAGAAAGGTACGAGGCTGACCGTGTTCGAATGTGCACCCTGATGGCCCAGGGAATGGCCCCGGCTCAGATCTTGTGCAGCACATGGGAAGATGACTGGCAGGAAACCGGATAAGCGGCAATAAACCTCAACTAACCGCGCCTGCGGCTATGTTGAGGTTTATTTATGCCATCATGTATCATAAGGCTAAATCAGCCTTTCATAGATCCCGATCATCAATTCCTCAACCCGCCTATAGTCCGGCTCTCCCGGCAAAGCCGTGTGTTTTGCGGCTATTTTGAAACGTTGCTCATACTCATCCACCATGGCAAAAATTTCAGGATAGCTGTATTTCCCCTTTCTGATGTCCAGGAAGAGGCCCCGTTCATTTTCCCGGTAGGTATTCACGCCTTTGCCTTCCAATATTTCCGCGCCTGTAACCAGCAGCCGGATTAAATGCATGGCGTGCTTGCGCAGATGCAGCTCGTCTTTTTTGCTGTTGCGGTGATTGAGCTTGGCATAGTCCTTAACAATGTTGTTCATATCTCCATAGATATTTTTAAAGTCCCTGAGGGGATAGTGCTGCAAGTGGATATCGATAAATATTTCGGCGGTGAAATCTTCTTTGTCGGATGGGGCGATATACAAGCTGATTTCCTGATCGGTAAAATTTTTATACACTCTTTTCAGATGGTCCATTTGACCTAAAATGCTGTTTAAAATATGTTCCTCTTTTTCCGCCTGGGGGTAGTTGTCCCTGGCCAGCGCATTCTGCAATCTTCTGAGCTGGGCCGTTGCGTAGTTGCCAAAACTTTGGACGGCTTTCCGGGATAAAAAAAGATCAATATGATCGCGCAGGAGTTTCCCCTCGGCCGTGATCAGCAGCAGATGCTCCGGCTTTGTCCCCAGGATTTCCAAAACATTGGGATTGCAGTTTAAACACAGGGCTATAAATTTCTTTAAGCCATAAATGACCGTATCGGTGGTCCGGTCCTCAAACTGCTCAAAATGAGACAGGCCCAGCAGGTCTTGCCTGGTTTCCGCCGCGACGCCCCGAATATCAATATCGCTGGTTTCGACCTGGGTCCCGTAAGCGACAGAGCCGGCTGCCGTCAGGATGAGAATATTTTTGCCCAGATGGGGGTCTGTCCGAAGAAAATCATAAGCATCCGTATGAAGTTTTTCCTTTATCATCTGAATATTCATAATGGCTCCATGGACCGCCTTAACCCCAGACTTCCTGCAGCGTCTCGCGGAAGAGGCTGTTGAGAGGGGTATAGTCCGGTTCGGCTCCTTTTCTGACAGTCTTAAGATATTGATCGAAATGTTCTGTCCGGCTGTTCAAAAATTCGAGGATCACCGGGCTTTTGGGTTCGATATCGTATTCCTGGCCGGAGATCTTTTTTTCGAGCAGCTTATGAATTTCAGTCGTCAGACTGCTGTCCAGCGGCTGATCCGCCATCAGCCGGCTGAATTCCATCGGCGGCATGGTATTGTTTTTTTCAATCCACATACAGGCCAGGAGCGGCCTGAGTATATAGAAGTACTTTTTAATTTTTACCTGATCGGTATCCGCGATTTCGTCCCGCTTGTTCCCGGCGATATGCAAATAATGGTACATAGCAGGCACAGGGGCAAAATAAGCCGGCATCAACTCCCTTAGCCTTTGGGCCGTGCGGAAGTCCTCCCGGTACACGATAGGGGAGCAAAGCCACTCAAATAAGGGAAGATTTGATTTCTTATACAGCAGCAAGGCCTTCTTTAGATCCCAGCCGTTGATATCCAGCAGGTCGCTGATGGGAGCTTCGATGAAGTCTTCTCTTTCTTCGATGGACAGGTACCAGTCCATCGGCCTGACATAGACAAAGCGAACATCGTAATCGCTGTCTTTTGATGCAAAACCCCAGCCCCTGCTGCCGGATTCAACCGCAAACAAGATTTTTACGCCATGATCTTGTTCCATTTGTTTGAGCTTAGACATTATTTCATTTTTCATCCGGAAAGCCCCTTTTGCAGTATCTTTACGTTTAGCTATTCAACAGGGCTTATGAGCTTCCTGCAAATTAAGAAATTTCGCGGGAGTACATTGCCGAAATAAAATGAAACCAAAAGAATCAGCAGGCATAAGCGTCTAATCTTTTGGCTTAGTAAAACCGGCTATTGAAAAGCCAGTACCTTTTTCGGGCATCTCTCTATGCACCGGCTGCATTTCAGACAATCGCTGTGGACGAATCCCTCCGGGCTTTCTTTGGCGGAATAGGGGGCCAGTTGAAGCGGGCAGGCCGTTGTACATAGTTTGCACTTTATACAGGAGTCAGCTACCTTTAGCGGCATGGGCCCGGGTTTGGCGCTAAGCCAGCTTGCCATAGTGCCCATGGGGCAAAAGGAACACCAGGTGCGCTGATGATACATAACCCCCAGCAGGATGCCGACGATAGTTGTAATCAGGATAATCCGCACAAATACGGCTCCCATAGCGGCGGCATCACCCCAGGCGCCATACATCTGCACCGCAAAAACACCCATAATGAAAAAAACCATGAAGAGACGCAGGCCAAAGCTGCGGAAAATAGCTGGAATAGGTTTCCTGGGAGATATTTTGGCAATGACCTGATCGTAAAAACTGCCGCGGGGGCAACAATTGCCGCACCAGTATCGCCCTTTATAGCGGGCCGGCAGGACCGGCGCCAGCATACAGATGATCGCCGCCAGCCCAATTGCCGGATAGAAAAGGCCTGCAGTTAAGAAAATCAATAGAATCCAAAATAGATAAGGTTGACTATGACTTTTCATGTTAATATCCTTTCTCATTTTATTCCCACCCCCCTCGGGGGAGGGATGTTGAATTTAATATATACTACTATCATTTAAAAAGCAAGTAAATGTTGCTGTTCTCCCCTGGGAGTCTTGCAATCATCGCCATAATGCTCTACAATGAACCAAGAATTAGTTAAAGGTGGAATACTTTGCAATGAGCACGAATTTGGAGATAGGTATTGTCGGATTGCCCAACGTGGGGAAAAGCACTTTGTTTAACGCCATTACCAAGGCCGGCGCCGAGGCGGCCAATTATCCCTTTTGCACCATTGAGCCTAACGTAGGCGTGGTGGAAGTGCCGGATGAGCGGCTGGACAAGCTGGCCGGGATGTTTAAGCCGAAAAAAGTGACGCCTACGGCCATGCGGTTTGTGGATATTGCCGGCTTGGTCAAAGGCGCTTCCCAGGGCGAGGGTCTGGGAAATAAATTTTTATCCCACATTCGCCAGGTAGATGCTATTGCCCAAGTGGTGCGCTGCTTCCAGGATGAGAATATCACCCACGTGGAAGGCGGCCTGGACCCGCTGCGGGATATTGAAATCATTAATACCGAGTTGTGTCTGGCTGACATTGATTCGGTGGAAAAGCGGCTGGATAAGGCCCAAAAGCAGACCAAGAGCGGCGATAAAAAGGCTCAGGCTGAAGTAGAGCTCTTAAACCGGGTCCGCAAGATGCTGGAAGACGCCCAGCCGGTCCGCCGGGTGGAATTTAACGAAGAAGAGCAATTTATTTTAAAGGAATTGAATCTGCTGACGCAAAAACCGGTGCTGTTCGTGGCTAATGTGAGCGAAGAAGAAATCGCCGGCCCGGATGACAATCCTCTGGTGCAGCGGGTTAAACAGTACGCTGCCAGGGAAAAGGCCGGGGTGATCACGGTTTGCGCCAAACTGGAATCGGAAATCGCCGAATTGCCGGATGATGAGGCCAAAGCGTTTCTGACGGATTTGGGCTTGACTGAATCGGGTCTGGATAAATTGATCAAAGCCGGCTTCTACCTGCTGGGGCTCATGACTTTCCTGACCGCCGGTGAGCCGGAAGTCAGGGCCTGGACTATTGTGAAGGGCACCAAAGCGCCTCAGGCAGCCGGAAAAATTCACAGTGATATTGAACGGGGCTTTATTCGGGCCGAAATTGTCTCCTACGATGACCTGATGCGCTCCGGCAGCCAGGCTGCCGCCAAGGAAAAAGGCCTGGTTCGCCTGGAAGGTAAGGATTATGTGATGCAGGACGGGGATGTGGTGTATTTCCGCTTTAACGTCTAAAAGGGGACCGTTGAAAAGGGCCCATCTGCGTTGTCAGACCTACGAGAGCGCGCTGTTCAGAAAGTATCTCTTTTCGGGTTTTATCTCGATAGTTTTTTCGTACTGACTACCCCGAAAAGCGCATACTTTCTTCCAGCTTTCACGATGCTGCGCATCTTTCCAGCATTGCCGTACCCTCTCGAACGTACTGTCTGCGCGCGCTTTCTCGGTCTTCCTAGCATCTGAACCTTTTTGAACGGTCCCTGTTTCGAGGCCGTAGATGGGTTTTATGACAGGTTTATAGATAGACTGAAAGCACCCGGCAGGAGCGCCGGGTGCTTTTTTAGAGAGATGCCGGCGGATAGCTGAATTGCTGTCCCCGGTGGGTGATTTCATAGGTAGCAAAAGGCGCTTGTTTGTTTCTGCTTCTCTCTTTAAAGGCGGACGTGGCTTTGCAGTCGGTGCCGAAGTGCATGGGAAATAGCACCTGGGGCTTTATTTTTTCGGCGAAATATTCAGCGCCTATACAGTAGGCCTCCTCCAGGCGGCGGTCCACCGGGAAAAAGGCGATGTCTACCGGCTGGCCGGTGAGCTTATCGAGCTCGGTTTTAAACAGGTCTTCCGCGTACTTTTGTTCTTCCGGCGTTTCCCCGGACCAGTGCCACCAGTTTAGATCGCCGGCGTGAAAGATCGACAGGCCATTGGTTTTTACCAGGAAGGAAGCGCCTGCATCTGATGATCCATAGACTAGCACCTCCAGGTTGTCGTCCGTCCACTTTTCGCCGGGAGCCAGGCTGTAAGTTTTCCGGATGCCGGGCCTGGCCGGGATATCGCTGCTGAGGATATAGGTAATGTCAGTCTCCGTGCTCCAGTCCCAAATGACCGGGTCGTAGTGGTCCCCATGGGCATGGGAAGCGAATACATAGACATTCGGCTTAGCGGCGAGATATTCCCCGGAAATAAAACCATTGGCAAAGGTCTTTTCTAATTTTTTGGGAAATAGACTATAATAATCAAAGATGAAAAATAGGTCGGCTGTTTCAACGGCAAAGCCGCTGTGGAAAAGGTAAGTGACGGTGGCTTGCGGTTTCATAGAATCGGGACCTCCTTGGAAAGATAAATAGGTTGGCAATAGTTACAATCAGTATATATTTCCCAAAAGATATGTGTCAAGGATAAACAACAATGCTTATCCTGTAAATATAATCCAAATTTTCCTTTGCGCTATTTCAGCAGGATTTTTCCTATAAAGCGCTAAAATGTATATATATGGAGACAGCATAAAACTGTTGTCAGGTGCAATAGTATTATAATGGTACATCCTTAAATAACAGAGGACAAAGGAGGTAAATCCCCGCTCAGCCGGATAGCGCGGACCGCAGTCATCATCACGGCGCCGGGCGGGCGAGTCACACCATGAAAATCGGCATTTTTGATTCCGGGGTGGGCGGCATTACCGTTCTGGCTGAGGCGCTGAAGGAACTGCCCCGGGAAGATTATCTTTACTACGCTGATACCAAACATGTGCCTTATGGCGAAAAGCCAAAGGAAATAGTGCACCAATATATATTTGAGGCAGTGGAACAGATGATTGCCGGCGGCATCAAGGCTCTGGTACTGGCCTGTAACACCGCGACCAGCATTGCCGCCGACAGCCTGCGGGCCAAATACCCTTTTCCGGTGCTGGGGATGGAACCGGCGGTCAAGCCGGCGGTTCTGAAAAACGATGATCAAGGCAGGCGAGTCTTAGTGTTCGCCACCACTTTGACGCTGAAAGAGAGTAAATTTCAGCATTTGGTGGCAAGAGTGGATCAGCACCATATTGTGGATTTTCTGCCTCTGCCCGAACTGGTGGAATTTGCCGAAACGCAGCAGTTTGACCCTGAGGTGGTAGTGCCCTGCCTGCGGCAAAAGCTGTCCCAGCTGGATCTCGCCCAATATGGCACAGTGGTATTGGGTTGTACCCATTTTCCTTTTTTTACAGATCATTTACGGCAGGTTCTGCCTGCCGGCGTTGACATTATCGATGGTGCTGCCGGGACGGTCCGGCATCTGAAGAATGTTTTAACCGATAACGACCTGCTGGAACAGGGCCAAGGCCAGGTTACCTTTAACTCCTCCGGTGACCGGCAGCAGGATGCGGCCCGGTTTGCCAGAGCGCTGGATTTGATTCGTTCGCTTCGGTAGGAGGAGTTGAAAAGGTCCGGATTCGAGACTGAAGGCAGGTTTAGTAACAGATTTAGGGGATAAGGTGGACGCAATTGGATTTTGATGCAACGGCGCGATGGCGGCTGCTGTCCGGGCGGATGGATTGGGACCGGGATGCCGCCGGTCAGGTGTATGAATGGATCCATGACAGCTACAGCCAGTATTTTCGAGCCTATCACAATCTGGATCATCTGGCGGAATGTTTTGGGCATTTTGACCGGATCAGGCGGCATTTGGCTCGGCCTGATATGGTGGACTACGCCCTGTGGATGCATGACCTGGTGTGCGTGCCGGGTTCAATATGCAACGAGGCATTAAGCGCCATGGCGGCGGAACAGTGGGCTGACAGGCTTGGAGCGCCGGAAGGGTTCGGGCGGACGGCAGGAAACTATATTTTGCTGACCGGGCATGGCCTGACGGCCGGAGAAAGGGGGGGAATACCGCCGGACGCCGCCTATCTGCTGGACATCGACCTGGCGGTACTGTCCCGTTCAACCCCGGAGTATGAGATCTACGAAACCGCCATCCGCCGGGAGTACGCCTGCCTGGACGCGGCAGTCTATCGCAAAGGCCGCTGCCAGGTACTGGCGCAATTTTTAACGCGGCCGCGGATTTACCGGACGGAAAGCTTCGGCGGCTCCTACGAGCAGCAGGCCCGGGCAAACATTCGGCAGGCAATGCACCGCCTTACTCAGGAGGAACAAACATGACCCACTGTGCGATTCAGACACTGACCGAAGCGCATCTGCCGGCGGTGCTGGATATCTACAATTATTATATTCAGCATACAACGGCGACTTTTCATGAGCGCCCGCATACGATGGAAGAAATGCGGCAGCTCGTTCTGTTTGATAATCCGCGCTATCAGGCCTGTGTCTTTACCGGACCGGATGGCTTGGTATGCGGCTATTTTATTCTGACCCAGTACAAGAAGCGTGAGGCCTATGACCGTACCGCCGAAGCCACAGTGTACCTAAAACCGGACCATTTGGGGAAGGGTCTTGGAACATTGGCTCTGTCCCACCTGGAAAAATTGGCAAAAGAGAGAGGCATCGCAGTCCTGATGGGAGTGATTTGCGCTGAAAATCAGGCCAGCGTTAACCTGTTCGCCAAGAATGGCTATGAAAACTGCGGCCATTTGCGGCAGGTGGGTATCAAGTTCGGGCGAATCCTCGATATTGTGTTATATCAAAAAATCTTGACATCAACGTGATCGGGCACTGACGATCATTGATCATCATAAATCATAACAAAGGCAGGGAAAAGATTGATGCAGATACCGGCAGAAAAGTGGTACCCGGCGATTGAGAAGCGACGCTCCAGAAGACAGTATAACCAGGAGCCGATACCTGAAGCAATCTGGCGGCAACTGGCAGTTTTCATTAAGGATCTTAACCGGGAAATCAGCGGCGCCCGGGCCGTCTTGGTGGACGAGGCTCCCAGCAGTATTTTCAAAGGTGCAATCGGTCCTTACGGCAAAGTGAAGGGAGCACCGGCCTACGTGGCTGTGATTGGTGATATGCGCGAGCCTATGGTGCAGGAAACCGTCGGTTATCTGGGGGAATGCATCATTTTGGAAGCTACAGCGCATGATCTTGCCACCTGCTGGATAGGCGGATTCTTTCGTCCCAAAGCAGTGGCGGGACAGATTCCGTTATTCGGCCAGGAAAGAATTCTGGCTGTGTCGCCTCTGGGTTATGTCTCTTCCGACTATACCTGGGAGGAAAAAATCCTCTCAGGCTTTGGCAACGCTTTCAAGCGCAAGAGCCTGGACAGCCTGTGCACCGGTCTTGAACCGGAAAAATGGCCGGAATGGATGAAGCCGGCGCTGGAAGCGGCGCGTCAGGCGCCGTCCGCCGTGAACCGTCAGCCATGGAAGTTTGTACTGGATGAGAACTCTGTCACCATTCAGATAGATGAGGAAGCCCATAATCACGATATTTCCAAGCGCCTGGACTGCGGTATCGCCATGCTGCATCTGGAAGTCGGAGCGCTGCATGCCGGTGCGGAGGGATATTGGGAGCCGCTCACGGGACAGGCTGTGGCCAAATATACTGTAGAGTAACCGGGTTTTATATTTGTTGGATTTTTAGCCGGGTCTCTCTTGCACTTGTCCCTTGATAGTGCTATACTATTCTAGTCTAAGTTGGTTTCCAAATTTATATTTGCAAACCTTCCCTGCTCCCTCAGGGAGCCATTAGTCCAAAGGAGGAGGTGATTTCGTGAATAAGTACGAAGTCATATTCATTGTGAAGCTGGCCGAGGAAGAGGCTATGAACGGTGTAATCGCCAAGTTCGAAAGCCTGATTCAAAATAACGGCGGCTCCGTGGAAAAGATTGATCGTTGGGGTAAACGACGCCTGGCCTATGAGTTGAAAGACCATACCGAAGGCTACTACGTCATTACGCACTTTGCCGCTCCCGCCGCTGCTGTGGCTGAGCTGGACCGTGTAATGAAGATTACCGACGAGATCTTGCGGCATATGATTATCAAAAAAGACGAGTAGTCATAAATTCCGAGTTTCCAAAATTTCCGACCCGAAAGGAAGTGCCCGCTGTGAATAAAGTCATACTGGTCGGTCATTTGGCCCGCGATCCGGAAGTGCGTTATACACAAAGCGGCAAAGCAGTAGCTTCTTTTACCATTGCGGTCAATCGCAATTTCGGCGGTACGCCGGAACAAAGGGAAGCGGATTTTATACCTATCGTTGCCTGGGAGCGGCTGGCCGAAACCTGTGGCAACAATCTGACCAAAGGCCGGCGAGTGCTGGTGGAAGGCCGGATGCAGGTCCGTAGTTATGAAACGGCGGAAAAACAGCGCCGTTACGTGACTGAAGTCATTGCCCAGAATATCGAATTTTTGGACAGTAGGAAACAAGGCGGCCCGGAAACCGGGGCTGCGCCTGCGGATATGAGTTCGTTCGGGAAAGACGTATTCCCGGATGAGGAGATTCCTTTTTAAGAAGGAGGTAGAGTAGCATGTCCTTACCAAGACGTGAAAAAGGCAGAAAACCTAAAAAGAAAATTTGCAGTTTCTGCGTGGATAAAGTCACTGATATTGACTATAAAGACGTTCCCAGACTGCGCCGGTATGTCACCGAGCGCGGCAAGATTCTGCCCCGCCGCATTTCCGGCAATTGCGCGAAGCATCAGCGCCAGGTAACGCTGGCCATCAAACGGGCCCGCAATATCGCCCTGCTGCCGTTTACTGCTGAGTAAACAGAAAAGACGGATATGAACAGAAAGCACTGCCTAGCGGTGCTTTCTGTTTTTTTACCGGCATCCCCGGATTTGCTGCGGCAGACAGTCCGTTGCGATGCGGGACGGTTGGAAAAGGCAGGGAGCCGAGAAAGCCGAATAGGGCGGTTTTCTCGATTCCCTGTCCTTTAGTCTCTGGTAAAACTATCTTTGGACTAGACCATAGGACCCAGCAGGAAACCTCCTCACCATGTTAGAATAATATAAGTTACGTAAAAAGAGATGCAAAGCATCTCGTGGTAGAAGGAAAGTAAGGGACTTTTCGGGTAACCGCCAAGGACCTTTGGAGTAGCACAAATCCGAAAAGTGCTGCTTTCCGAGCCTACAAGGAGGGGTCTTAGTGTTTTCCCGTGAATCCGACCTGCTGTACAAGATTCGCCTGGTAGAGTGGCTCAAAGCCGACTTGGTTTCCCATGTGGGGGAACTGTTTCACGCCATGGCGCAGAATAGTGAAAAGGCCATCGCCACCGCCCTGGCGGCGATTATTGCGTCCTGTTACGTTCTGGGACGGCGGTTGGGTATTGATTTTTCCGTCTTAGACGCCACAACACAGGCGTGGCTGTCGGAACGTAATAAAAAGGACCAGCAAGTGGAAAAATGGTTGGGAGACTACGCTGAATTAGAAAGCCATTTCCGCCAGAAGAGGTGAACGAATGAGTCAGACCCAAGTAAAACCGATGGTGGAAGGCGGGATCTTATCTGCCATTGCCGTTATCTTTGCCCTGATCAGCGCTTATATTCCGGTGTTGGGCGAGTTTGCCGCCCTTTTTTGGCCCGTGCCGATTATTCTTTTGGGTGTGCGCCATGGATACAAATGGAGCATTTTGGCCACGGTGGCGGCAGGGATTATTGCCGCTCTTTTAACCAGACCGCTGCATGCATTATCCGTAGTCGTTGGTTTCGGACTGATTGGCATTGTTCTTGGTCATGGTTTCCGAATGAATCATTCGCCGGTAAAAACCCTGATGCAAGGCGCTGCGGCTTCCCTGATTTCCAAGGTGATATTAATAGGCCTCCACACCGCCGTTCTAGGCGTTAATCCCTTTGCTGCCATCGACGGGGCCGCCTTAGACCAAGCCATGAAGCAGACGATGAACATATACCGCAGCCTGGGCGTGAGCGAGGAGGATCTGGCCGCGAATGCCGCCACTGTGCGGGAGTTGTTCAGACAGTTTCTGTTGGTTATGCCAAGCATGATTGTCTTGGGCGCGGTAATGGACACCACTATCAACTTTTTGGCAGTAAAAGCCATATTAAAAAGAATGAAAAAAACGATAGCCACCCCGCCGATTCCAGCCTTCCCACCGCTAAAATATTGGAACATGCCTCGAGCCACTGTATATATCTGGGCGTTGTCTGGCGCCGGTTTCTACTTTTTTAAGGATCAGCCCCAGTACCAGATCATTTATCAGCTGGCCGCGAATCTGCAGTGGATCACGATCCTGGTTTTCTTAGTGCAGGGTCTTGCCCTGGGGTGCTTTCTCGCCGACAAATATGAAGTACCGAAATTCATCCGTACTGTCTTGCTAGTATTTATCTTTATCAATCCCTTGTTTGCACAGATTGCTGTTTTCGCCGGAGTTTTTGATTTGATTCTCGATTATCGTCGGCTGAAGGAACCCCGTCAGTTTTGACAGGAGGGAAGTTTTATGTTTAATGCTCCGGCGTTTACCTTCGGCACCCGCTGGTTAACCGTAGCTGCGGTCATCCTGGTGCTTTTAGTGGGCTACTACAACATCTATATTGCCACCGTACTGGCTATCGCCTTTTACATAGGCTTTATCTATGGACGGGAACGGTATAAGGAACAGCAGGAGGCTTTAGCCGCCTATCTGGAGACATTAACCTACCATGTGGATCAAATGGCCATGTACGCCCTGGACAATTTGCCTTTGGCCATGGCCTTGATTGATGCCAAAGGGACGATTCACTGGTGCAATCCTATTTTCAGCCAATGGCTGGGGCAGGAGGTTCTGCCCGGCCAATCCATTTGCCAGGTTATACCCGAGCTCTCCCTGGCCCAAAATGGCGGCAGAATCACGTCACCTCAGACCGTTGCCTGGGAAGACAAATATTATCAGTTATATTGCCATTCGAGCGATGACTCGGCCGAATATCTGGCGGTGTTTATTACCGATATTACCGACAGTGAGACCATCCGCTTAAAAAGTCATGCGGCCATGCCGGTAATCGCCTATACCCAGATTGACAATATCAGTGATGTCTTAAAAGGACTCACTGAAAGTCAAAGAGGCGACATTCTGTCCCAGGTCAACGCCAGAATGGTGGATTGGGCCAGCGAACATCAGGGCTTTTTGAAAAAATACGCTGAGGATATGTATGTGGCGGTCTTCAACCGCTTTTCCCTGGATCAGCTGTTGGCCAACCGATTTGATATTCTGGATAAGATTCGCGCCATCTATGGCGGCAATAAGATTCCGGTCACCCTCAGCATGGGGGTGGCAGCCGATGAAGATTCCATGCTGGACTTGGGGCAAAAAGCCCAGGCCCAGCTTGACCTGGCCCTGGGCCGGGGCGGCGATCAGGCGGCGGTGCACGTGGATGGCAGGGTGCAGTTTTATGGCGGCAAAGCCAAGGCTGTGGAAAAAAACACCCGGGTGAAGGCCCGTATTATCTCACAGGCATTGCGGGAATTGATGGAGAGAACGAACCTGGTGCTGATCATGAGTCATGCCAACGAGGACTATGACAGCCTGGGGGCGGCTCTGGGGATAGCGGCTATGGCCCGGCACCTGGAGAAGCCCTGTCATATTATTGTCAGCCAGCTTGGAACGGCTGTGGAGAAACTGGCGGATCTGCTGGAAGAAAATGAAGACTATCAGGATATCCTGATGACTCCGGCGCAGGCGGCGGAGATGATTGACGGCATAGATCCCAATCAGGTACTGCTGTTTGTCGTGGATACCCATCGTCCGGAAATGACAGCGGCGCCGGAGTTGCTCCGCCGGTTGGAAAAGGTCATTGTCCTTGACCACCATCGCCGGGCGGAAAGTTTTATTGCCAATCCGCTGCTGGTCTATCTGGAACCGTCTTCTTCTTCCACGGCTGAGCTGATCAGTGAATTGTTGATGTATTTTGATACCACCATTGATCTGACCCGCCTGGAAGCATCGGCTCTATATGCCGGCATCCTGGTGGATACCAAGAATTTTGCGGATCAGACAGGATTCCGCACCTTTGAAGCCGCTTCTTATCTGAGGCGGGCCGGAGCCGATCCCCATCTGGCCCGGCAGTTGTTCCGGGTAGACCTGGAGTCTTTGCAACACCGGGCAGAGGTCATTTCTAACGCACATTTGCTGCCGGGCGGGATTATTGTATCCGCCTGTCCGCTTCGGATTAAAAACGTGCAGATGGTATCTGCTCAGGCTGCCGATATGCTGCTGAACTTGGAAGAGGTAAAGGTCAGTTTTGTTCTGTTTCCCTTGGATGAGGATACCATAGGGATCAGCGCCCGTTCTCAGGGCGAAATCAACGTACAGGTGATTATGGAGCAGCTGGGCGGCGGCGGACATCAGACTATGGCCGGGGCTCAGCTGAAAACTACAGACTTGGAAGAGGCCAAGCGCCAATTAATTGAAATCGTGACCCGATATGTGGAGGAGAGTGAGTTGGAATGAAAGTCATTCTAATACAGGAAGTCAAGGGACTGGGGAAAAAGGACGCCGTGGTTGAGGTATCGGAAGGTTACGCCCGTAACTTTCTGCTGCCGAAGAAATTAGCCGTACCTGCCACTGATTCCAATCTAAATACCATCACCCAGCAAAAAGCCGCCCAGGCGCGCCGGGAGCAACAGCAGCTGGACGAGGCCAAGATGCTGGCCAGCCAGCTCTCAAAGCTGTCAGTCACCATTCCGGTCAAGACCGGCGAAGGTGGCAAGCTGTTCGGTTCGGTCACCGGCAAAGACGTGGCCGATGCCCTGGCTAAAACTCATGGCGTTGAAATCGACCGTCGCAAAGTCGAACTGAAAGATACTGTAAAGGCCGTGGGCACTTTCACCGTGGTTATCCGGGTTCATCCGGAGATAACGGCGCAGATAGAGCTGCATGTGGTCAGCGCAGGGGACCGTTGAAAATCGATCCATTTGATGCCACAGAACTAGCAGACTCGGAAAGCAGCATTTTTCGGATTCGTGCCAGTGCAAGACTTCTTACTGACTAGCCGAAAAATGCCTGACTTTCCTACTAACCCCGAGATGCTTCGCATCTCTCTAGAAAGGAACTAAATACTTAAAAATGAAAAACTTTTTTCAGCGATGGGTTCGGCCGCAAAAGCCGGAAAGAGAGGAATCCCACGACGAAAAACTGAAACGGCAGGTCAGTTCTCTCTATGCCCTTTATTCCAACATCATTGGGGCGGAGAAAGTGATTCTGAAAGCAGGCAAGCTGGATGCACTGGATCTGATGCGTTCCCCGGATGTGGGCAAACGCATTTTGGGCTTACAAAAAGTCGTGTTTGAAGACCCGATTGTTGATCAGGTGCCTTCAGCCTCCGAAATTCCCCAGATCCTGAACGAAATCGAGGAAGAGCTGGCTGATATGCTGGCCCGGCGCGAGGTAGAGGACCGGATCGAGAAGAAAATCGCCGAAAAAATGGAAGAACGCCATCAGGAATATGTCAAAGAAATCAAGATGCAGATTATCAAGGAAGACGGCAATAACGTCGAAACTCCCCAGACCTTGAAAAAATACGCCCAATTGGAGAAACTGGAAAAAATCAAGCTGACCCAATCCATGAGCGAGCTCCTGCGTCCGGCCAGTCTGGACGAAGTAGTGGGACAGGAACGGGCTATTGAGGCCCTGCGGACCAAACTGGCTTCGCCGTATCCCCAGCATATTATTTTGTACGGACCGCCGGGGGTAGGTAAGACGACTGCCGCCCGCCTGGCCTTGGAAGAAGCCAAAAAGCTGAAATTCACCCCCTTTGGGGAAGACGCGCCCTTCGTGGAAACCGACGGCGCCACCCTGCGCTGGGACCCGCGGGATATGACCAATCCTCTTTTGGGTTCGGTTCATGATCCGATTTATCAGGGTGCCCGGCGGGACCTGGCTGAAACCGGCGTGCCGGAGCCCAAGCCCGGCTTGGCCACCGATGCCCACGGCGGCATTTTGTTTATCGATGAGATCGGCGAAATGGACCTGATGCTGCAGAATAAGCTGCTGAAAGTGCTGGAAGACAAACGGATCTTCTTTGATTCAGCCTATTATGACTCCAGTGATTCTAATGTGCCGAAATATATTAAAAAGCTGTTTGAAGAAGGCGCGCCAGCTGACTTTATTCTGATCGGCGCTACAACCAGGGAACGCTCGGACATCACGCCGGCGATCCGCTCCCGCTGCGCCGAGATTTACTTTGAGCCCCTGACACCAAAACAAATCGAGCAGATCGTCGAACAGGCCGCCGCCAAGCTGGAAGTCAGCCTGGAACCGGCCGTACCCCGGCTGATCAGCGAATATACCATTGAAGGCCGCAAGGCAGTCGGTCTTTTGGCCGACGCATTCGGCCAGGCCCTTTATCGCACAGGGGATGCAGACCGCCAGGCAATGATCACCTGCGAAGATATTTATAAAGTAGCCCAGGCCAGCCGCCTGACCCCATTTGTCAATCAGAAAGGTTCCCAGACCACAGCGATAGGGAAGATTTTCGGGCTAGGTGTAGCCGGCTATCTGGGATCGGTCATCGAAATTGAAGCCGTTGCTTTTCCTTCGGCGGAAAAAGGCAAGGGGCATATCAGGTTCAATGACACAGCCGGCAGCATGGCTAAGGACTCAGTATTTAACGCCGCTGCCGTGGTTCGTAAAATCACCGGCCAGGATATCGCCAACTTCGATATCCATATCAACATCATCGGCGGCGGCCGGATTGACGGTCCTTCAGCCGGCGTGGCTATCATGACCGCTGTCATTTCCGCCATTACCCGGCGCCCCATCCGTCAGGACGTAGCCGTTACCGGCGAAATTTCCGTCCAGGGCATGGTTAAAGCCGTAGGCGGCGTATTTGAAAAAGCCTACGGCGCTCGTCAGGCTGGCATCGCCACCCTGGTCATCCCCCGGGAAAATGAAAAAGACATCCCCCACGGCCATCTGGGCCTGGCGATTCACCCGGTGGAAACCGTGGAACAGGCGATGGAGAAATTATTAGAAGAGGTATCGGCTGAGACAGCAACTGCATAAACAGAAGAATAGATCATCATTATTTAGGAGATTATGAGAAACTCATCTGTGGCCTATGAAGCCGAAAAGAGGCGCTTTCTGAACGAGTCCGTCCGCAGGAGGCTGAAGTGCCGCAGATGGGTCTTTTTCAACGGTCCCCTGAGGAGGAGAGCCGTAGTATGATCGACAGGGTTCCGCCGCAGAATCTGGAGGCAGAACAATCCGTCCTCGGCGCTATGTTAATTGAGCGTGAGGCTATTTCCCGGGTTTCCGAGATACTGCGGCCCGAGGATTTTTATCGTGAGGCCCATCGCCTGATTTTCCAGGCCATGCTGGCTCTGTTTAACAAAAATGATGCCGTGGATATGGTTACAGTCGTGGAATCGCTGCGTAAAGACGACAAGCTGGAACCGGCCGGCGGCATCGCTTATATCACCACTCTGGCGAATTCCGTGCCCACAGCCGCCAATGTTACCTATCACGCCCGGATTGTGGAAGAAAAGGCTCTCCTGCGCCAGCTCATCAACACTGCTACCCATGTGGCCACTATGGGCTATGAGGCCAGCGAAGAAGTTGAAACCATTATGGACAAGTCCGAACGGATGATCCTGGAGGTAGCCGGCCGCAAACTCGGCCAGGAATTCACTCCCATCAAGACCATCATTTTTGACGCTTTTAATAAGATTGAGCAGTTGTACGCCTCTAAAGGCGGCATTACCGGCATCCCTACCGGCTTTAAAGATCTGGACAAGCTCATGTCCGGCCTGCAGCCTTCGGACCTGGTCCTGATCGCCGCCCGTCCCAGCATGGGCAAGACGGCTTTTGTTCTTAACATTGCCCAGCATATAGCTATCCGGGAGAAAAAAGCCGTAGCCTTTTTCAGTCTGGAAATGTCCAAAGAGCAACTGGTGCAGCGGATGCTCTGCGCCGAAGCTGCCATTGACGCCCAACGCCTGCGGATCGGTGAACTGGAGGAAAACGACTGGCGCAAACTGGTCATCGCCGCCGACCGTCTGGCCTCAGCCCCGGTATTCATCGACGATACCGCCAGCATCACTGCCGTAGAAATGCGGGCCAAATGCCGTCGGCTGAAAATCGAACACGACCTCCAGCTCATTATTATCGACTATTTGCAGCTCATGCAAGGCAGCGGCAGTAACCGGGGCGAAAACCGCCAGCAGGAAATCTCCGAGATCTCTCGCTCCCTGAAAGGACTGGCCAGAGAGCTCAATGTGCCGGTCATTGCCCTCTCTCAGCTCTCCCGCAGCGTAGAATCCCGCCAGGTGAAACGCCCCATGCTCAGCGACCTGCGGGAATCAGGTTCCTTGGAGCAGGACGCCGACATCGTAGCCTTTTTGTATCGGGAAGACTACTACGACCCGGACAGCGAAAAGAAAAACATCACTGAAGTCATTGTGGCCAAGCACCGTAACGGTCCGGTGGACACCGTGCAGCTGTTCTTCCACAAGCAGTTCACCAAGTTTTCAGATCTGGCCCAGCGGTAGGAACAGGGATGCTTTTATACAGACTCGAGCATGCCAGGGGATAGAAGTATTTTTAATGCTTTAAAAAACTTCCACAATCGAAAAATGAAAAACGGCTAAAATGCAGATAAGCATTCAGGCCGTTTTTTTATATTTATTTAAAAAAATAAAAACGTTTCATTGCAAAATATAATTCTACAGAGTGCTTTTTATGGGCCATTAACTGATTATAAACAAAATAAACAAAAATTGAAAAATACATTGACGTACAATTCTATATTATATAGAATATATGATATAGAATATATTGAAATTAATAAGAAAGGAGAAGCGAATGAAAACAATGAATTTGCAACTGAGAACAGCCTCTTTTATTACGGACTTAACTTATGATGCATTATCTGCAGACCTTCAAAAAGATGCCAAATATCGCCTGTTGGACTGGCTAGGAAGCGCCTTGGCAGGGGTTGGCTATCGGCCATCCCTGATCGCTGCTGAATTTTTCCAGTCGGCGGGCGGACTGCCTCAGGCAACTGTGCTGAAGGGACAGGCTAAGGTTCCCGTGGCGGCGGCGGCTTTCGCAAATGGCATTATCGGTCATGTCGCGGAATTTGACGACGGCCACAGGCGTGCCATTGCCCATCCCGGATCTGTCACCGTTCCTGTAGCACTGGCCCTTGCCGAGAATTATAAGCGGAGCGGCAAGGAAGTGCTTACTGCTGTTGTAGCCGGTTATGAGGTTGTTATCCGTCTGGGCATGTGCGTAAACCCATCCCATTACAAAATCTGGCACACGACTGGAACCTGCGGTGCTATTGGCGCGGCAGCCACGGCGGCGTACCTGCTTAGACTGGACCGGCAGCAGACACTTATGGCGCTGGGCATTGCCGGAACGATGGGAGCTGGCTTGCAGGAAACCTTCGGCACCCACGCCAAGGCGCTTAACGCCGGACATGCCTGCCAAAGCGGTATCCAGGCTGCCTTGCTGGCCGAACGGGGTTTTACGGGGCCGGAGGAAGTCATTATGGGCAACAAAGGTTTTATTAAAGCGACAACACAGGAATACAGCGCAAAGCCGCTCGAAGAGATCGGCCTGACGCCCCTGCTCAGCAACACCGCCTTTTATAAGGTATACGCCTCATGCGGTCATACTAACTCACCGCTGGACGCACTGTTTAAGCTCATGGGCAAACAGAATATACCGTTAGCAGCCATCCGGCATATTGCGGTAACCACTTATAAGATAGCGGTGGACTTAACTGCTGGCTTGAAAAACGAAAATGAGGAAGCCGCCAAATTTTCATTGCCTTATTGTCTGGCTGTGGCCTTGATCTATAAAAAGGTTACGCTGAAAGAGTTTACGCCGGACAGATTGCACGATGCCGAGATTTTAACCTTAGCCCGCAAGATCACAGTGATGGAGGATACTGTAGCTACAGCCCAGTTTCCCAAACGCCGGGCAACTATCCGGATCGAGCTTGACAGTGGGCGGGTCATGGAAGAGACAGTTGATGACGCTAATGATGAACCTCAGTATGAAGCGCTGGAAGACAAATTCTTCTCGCTGGCAGTCAGTGCTATCGGAAGTGAAGCGGCCGGAAAAACTAAAGAAATAATTTTGAATATAGAAAAATTGGATGATCTGAACTTACTGATGCAATATTTAACATAGTTAAGGAGGAGAGAAAGAATGTTAGGATTGCTAATTGGTGCGATTGTTACGGGATGGGTAGGTTACATGCTCTACAAGAAGTACAAACCGCAGGGTGTATTGCTGGGAGCCGGCATTATACTAATGATTTGTACTGCCGTATTTGGTACAGGAACCATTTTGTCGGCCAAACAATCCACCGGTGTCATCTGGTTTGATATCTTTGAGGCGGTCAAACAACTTATGAGCAGCCGTCTGGCCGGGCTGGGCCTGACGATTATGTCCATCGGCGGTTTTGTACGCTACATGGAGCAATGCGGCGCCAACCAGGCGCTTGTGGAATTGTCAGCTGCGCCGCTTAAATGGGTGAAATCGCCGATGATCGTCATGCTTGTTGCCTATGTTATTGGGCATCTTGTCGATATTTTTGTGCCAAGTCATGCCGGACTGGGATTACTGCTTATGTTGACAGTGTATCCGATTATGGTCAATGCAGGAATCAGTAAATTGACCGCAGTGGCCGTGATTGCCACCGCGAAGTTTACCGATATCGGCCCTATTTCCTCCAATGCGATTCTGGCGGCGCATACCGCCGGACTTGATCCGGTCACTTATTTCCTGCAATACCAACTGCCTGTAGTAATCGTACCTATTTTTGTGGTTGGCCTTGCTCATTATTTTGTTCAGCCTTATTGGGATAAACGCGAAGGGTTCGCCGCAGTTCAGGATTTGGCCAAGGAGAATGCGGTCAAGGAAGCTGAAAAGGAAAAAGCGCCGGTAATTTACGCTTTTCTGCCAACATTGCCGCTGTTTCTGGTGATCATCTTCTCACCGCTGTTTATTAAATCCATTAAAATGGATGTTATTACAGCCATGCTGATTTCCACCATTGTTTCGATGGTATTTGAATTTGTAAGGCTGCGCGATATACGCCCGGTTATGGATAATATCATGACTTTTTTTGACGGCATGGGTAAACAATTTGTTGCCGTTGTATCACTGATTATCTGTGCGGAAACATTCGCCATGGGTTTGGTAAAAGTCGGAGCGGTAGATGCTTTGATTCAGGGGGCGCAGTCAGCCGGTCTCGGGCTGCAGGCGACAGTGGTTATTATCAGTTTTATCATGGTTGTCTGTTCCTTTATCATGGGTTCCGGAAATGCAAGTTTCTTCGCTTTTGCCGGTCTGGCGCCCAAAATAGCCGCCCACTTAAATGTCAATCCGGTGCTTATTTTGCTGCCTATGGAGCTTACCTCCGGTTTTGGACGCTGCATGTCGCCGATAACGGCGGCGATAGTCGCCATTTCAAGCATTGCGGGTGTATCGCCGTTTGATGTGTCCAAACGCGTGGCCATTCCGGTTACGCTGGGACTTATCGCTCATATAATTTCAATGTTTGTACTATTCCTATAAAAAACAAGGGGGAAGAAAAATGAAAATTGTAAGCGTGGATATTATTGATGTGGCAAATGATCTCCAGTCATCGACCAGCAAGTGGCGGCCAATAGTTGTCCGTATTAATACCGACGAAGGGATTCATGGCTTCGGTGAAGTGGGCATGGCCTATGGTGTGGGCGCTTCCGCCGGTTTTGGCATGGCAAAGGATTTGGCCAAGCTCATTATTGGTATGGATCCCATGCAAAACGAAGCTATTTGGGACAAGATGCAGAAGAAAACGTTCTGGGGGCAGGGCGGCGGCACGGTTGTATCGGCAGGCATGAGCGCAATTGATATTGCTTTGTGGGATATTAAAGGAAAAGCTCTTAATGTTCCCGTGTACCAGCTTCTGGGCGGTAAGTGCCGGGATAAGGTAAGAACCTATGCGAGTCAGTTACAGTTCGGCTGGGGTACCGCCAAGGCGAAATCCATTCTCGTAGAGCCGAAGCAGTATGCGGAAGTTGCGCTTCAGGCTGTTGCCGATGGTTATGACGCTATTAAAGTGGATGTAAACGAAATGGATGGTTTCGGCAATATTAAGAAACAAAATCTTTGCGGGGTGCTTTCCACTAAAACGCTTCGTCTCGGTTATGAGCGCCTGAAAGCTATGCGCGAAGCCATGGGCCCCGATGTGGATATCATTGTCGAGGCGCATGCTCTTACCGATACGGCCGCCGCTATTAAGTTCGGCAAAATGATTGAAGAACTGGATATTTTCTTTTACGAGGAACCGGTTATGCCCCTCAATCCCAAGCAAATGAAGCAGGTTGCGGATAATGTCAACATTCCGATCGCCGCGGGAGAACGCGTTTACACCCGCTGGGGCTTCCGCCCCTTCTTTGAAGACGGATCACTGACAGTTATTCAGCCGGATTTGGGCACCTGCGGCGGAATTACGGAAGGCAAAAAAATCTGTGATATGGCGCATATCTACGATATGACCGCACAAATCCACGTCTGCGGCGGCCCGATCATGACGGCAGCTTCACTGCATTTGGAATGCGCCATTCCCAATTTCGCCATCCATGAACTGCACCGGTATGCACTGCTGGAAGCAAATACGAATACCTGCAAATACAACTATTTGCCCAAAGATGGCATGTATGAGATCCCTGATCTTCCCGGTATCGGCCAGGAATTGACCGATGAAACCATTGACGCATCTGATAAGGAAACGGTGAAATAAGATAGCGAAATCGGGATTGGCAGGGAGGTAAGAATAATGGGAGCTTTTACTATAACTTATGAAGAAGTCTACGAATGGATTAAAAGAAGCTGCACCCATGTATCGGAAGACAGTCTTGAAATTATGAAAGAGGCATTGGCAAAGGAAGAAAGCGCCGGGGCCAGGGCTATGCTTTCTGCTATGCTGGAAAATGTGGCTATGGCGGACGAGCAGACTAAGCCTGTTTGTCAGTCGCCGGGCTTTCCGACGGTGTATATCCGGTTCGGCAGTACTGAAGGTGTTGAACTTTTGCGAAAATACCTGCCGAAGGCAATGGTGGAAGCAACCGGCAACGGTTACGCCCGGCCCAGCATCGTGCATTCGCTGAACCGGTCGAACCCGGGAAACAACTCGGGTGATGGTGTTCCCAACATTGAATACCAGTATATCCCCGGTCAGGAATACATCGAATTGATTGTCAGTTTTAAAGGGTGCGGCGCTGAACTGGGCAATATCTACAAAACCATGACAACGGCTCAACTGGGCAGTGACTTAAAAGGATTGAAGAAGCTGGTATATGAGACGGTGGTTAATGCCGGCGGCATGCCCTGCCCCCCTTCTGCAATCGGCATCGGTATCGGTGGCCAGATGGACGTGGCAGCCAAACTGAGCCGGGAAGCGATCAGTACGCGGGACTGGCGGGATGAGAACCCTGATCCACAGCTGAAGCAGCTGGAGCAGGAACTGCTGGAAACCATCAATAAGCTTGGCGTGGGGCCTGCCGGTATTGGCGGCAGCACGACCTGTCTGGCGGTAAAAATCGGCATGGCGGCCACTCATACGGCCATTTGTCCGGTCGCGATCAATTTTCACTGCTGGGTGGCCCGGCGGTTTGGCGTTCGCTTGTACCGGGACGGGCGCCGTGAATATCTGTTTGGGAAGGAGGCCTAGCCGTGGCTGTTTACGAATTAACATTACCGTTGTCAGATCAGGATGTTGAAACGTTGAAAAACGGTGATACCGTATATTTGACTGGTGTCATCTTCACCTCACGCGATATGGGACATCTGGAAATCAAGAAAAGCCTCGAAGCCGGCAAAGCCCTGCCAGTTGACTTTACCGGAAGCGCTATTTTTCATGCAGGACCCGTTGTTAAAAAGATTGATGAGGACTGGGAATTAATTGTCATCGGTCCAACGACCAGCATGCGCATGGAGCCATATGCGGAAATGGTAGGGCAGCTTGGCGTCAAAGCCGTCATCGGTAAAGGCGGCATGCGCGAAGGCAGCATCAAGGCCTTTAAGAAGTATAAACAAGTCTATCTGCAGGCTGCTCCCGGCTGCGCGGTCAAGCTGGCCGCCGCTGTGAACAAGGTAGAGGGCGGGTTCTGGCTGGAGAAGGGCATGCCGGAGGCGCTTTGGGTGCTGCATGCGGAAAGGTTTGGTCCGTTGGCGGTGACAATGGACTCGCATGGCAACAGCATCTATCAGGATATAAAAGAGCAGGCCCTTAAAATCATCGAAGCTTTATAAACAATTGGCAAAAACCCCACAAACTTTCGCGAGTTGTGGGGTTTTTTGCAGGGGAGTGCATAGCATGAACAAAAAGGTTTTAGTTTCCGCCCTGTCTTTCCGGCGGTCAGAGGCGGCGGTAAAGTTTTTGCAAGAAAGCGGCTGCGAGCTTGTCTTGAGCCAGGTGGAACGGGCGCTTAAGGAAAAAGAACTGCTGGCATTGCTGCCGGGTTGCGCCGCTATTGTGGCCGGCAACGACGAAATAACTGATTCCGTTATTACCGCCAGTGTCCCTGAATTGAGAATTATCGCCCGCAGCGGGGTGGGGTATAATACGATTGACCTGACGGCAGCGCACCGGCATGGAGTTGCGGTAACCAATACGCCGGGCGCCAACAGCAAGTCGGTAGCTGACCTAACGCTGGGGTTAATGCTCGCTCTGGTACGCTCCATTCCCCGGTTGAGCGGCAAGCTGCATACAGGAGTATGGGAGAAAAGCATAGGCGGGGAGCTGGGAGGCAAGACGCTTGGTATTGTGGGAACGGGCAATGTCGGACGGGAAGTAATGAAGCGGGCCCAATCGTTTGATATGAAGATTATTGCCTATGATATATATCCCCGCCTGGAACTGACGGAAGCTTGCGGCGTTGTCTACCTGCCGCTGGAGCAGGTTTTGGCCCAGGCCGACTTTTTATCGCTGCACGCGCCGGCGCTGCCGGAAACGGTCAGCATGATCAACCGGCAGACGCTGGCGCTTATGAAGCCGACGGCTTTCCTGATCAATACGGCGAGAGGGGATTTGGTAGTTGAAGAAGATTTGAGCGATGCTCTGCGGTGCGGCAGGCTTGCCGGAGCCGGGCTGGATGCCTTTATTAGCGAGCCGCTTGAACGGAGTTGTTTATTCGGGTTGTCCAATGTAATTCTGACGCCCCACATCGGCGCCAGCACGCTGGAAGCTTCCGAGCGGGCCGGTTTGATAGCTGCAGAGGAGGTCGCGAGAGTGCTGCAGGGGCTTGCTCCCCTGCATTCGGTTCGCTAAATAAGTAATCGGCAGAATTTCCACTGATGCAGAACCTAGTCCTTCAATATTGACAATATTTGTAGCATGTTATATCCTATATAGGATATAGAATATCGAGTTTGAAACAATCGTTATAATGGGACCCAACAGCTGAGGAATAGTTTTGAGGTGTGGAATGTAATGTCGATTGCGCCAATAACCAAATCTGCTTCAATTTATAATGAAATTAAGCGAAAGATTCTGGAGGGAGAGTTTCCCCCGGGCAGTCATTTAGTGATTAAGCAAATTGCAACAGAATATGGACTCAGTGATATTCCCGTACGGGAGGCCTTAAAGGAATTGCGAGCGGAGGGACTGGTGGAGACCATTCCGCATGTCGGTTCACGGGTGGCAAGCTTTTCACCCCAAAATATTAAGGACATGCTGGAAATGCGTGAATGCTTGGAGACTTTTGCCGCGGAACTTGCGGTGCAAAATGCTGACGACAGCCTAATTCAGAAGCTGGAGGAGAAGTATGCCGAAGCCAGCCAGGCGCTGGCCGACAACGATATACAAAGATACGGTGAGCTTAATAAAGCGTTTCATCGTCTTATTATTGAGGCAAGCGGCAATCAGCTTCTAATTCAAACTATCAGTGATTTAATGGAATCAGAAAAAAGAATGCGGATGGTTTTTCAGATTTTTCCCGAGATCCTCCAGGATTCACACAAAGAGCATCAGCAAATGCTCCAATATGTTAAGGAAAGAAATCCTGCAGCTATGGAACGATTAATGTATCATCATAAAAAACGCTCTTTCGATAAAATGCGGGTATATTTTCAAATTCAGTAAAATGAAACGTGTATCCCAGGTTTTCAGATTCGGCCCGGCGGTAGGAAAAAAGGTGCTTTATACAGACTCGAGTATGCCGTAAGATGAGTAAGGGAAAACTATGCCATCATTGGTGATGGTGAGAATGAAGAAGGCTCCTGCCAGATCGATTGGCAGGAGTTTTCTATTTAAAGGAGCATTGCAGCATGAAAAAATTAGATCGAGAATTCTATAACCGGGATTCCCTGATCGTTGCGCAAGAACTTTTAGGTAAGATACTGGTGCGCGAAATAGACGGACAGAAGCTCTCTGTAAAAATTGTTGAAGCGGAAGCATACATGGGCGTCAGCGATAAAGCCGCCCATTCCTTTGGGGGAAGAAGAACGCCGAGGGTGGAAGTGATGTATGGCGGGCCAGGGTTTTCTTACATATTTCTTGTTTACGGCATGTACCATTGCTTTAATATTGTTACGCGGGAAGCAGGAACGCCTCAAGCCGTTCTGCTAAGGGCTGGTGAGCCAATGGGCGGCTTTGATTTCATAGCGCAAAATAGGTTTAAGACGGCATATCATCAGTTAAGTAAAAGCCAAATAAAGAACTTAACAAATGGCCCGGGGAAATTATGCAGAGCGTTACTCATTGATAAAAGTTTAAACGGGGAAGATTTATGCAGTAATAAGCTGTATGTAGAAGAAGGCGAAAACGAAACATTTCAGGTAGTATCTTCTAAACGGATAGGCATTGATTATGCCGGGGAGGCCAGGGATTATCCCTGGAGATTTTATATCGATGGTAATGTCTATGTGTCAGTAAAATAACGATCACCCAAACGATCTTAAAGGACATAGGGATAAAGCTGGAATAGCAACAATGCCCGGAACCCTGAAGTTCCGGGCATTCTTTCTTATGCAGCATGTTGATACATTCTTCTATTTGCGTATTATAGCACCATTTTATTTCACCGTAACGCTAAACAAGGCGCAGTACTCGTCAATCAGCGCCGCTGCCCGGGCCGGGTTGAAGATCCCGCAGCGGCATGGTTTTGCCAGTTCGATACCCGCTTCCTGAGGTGTCATCTTCCCTTTTTTCACCTGGCGGACCAGCCGGCGCACCAGGCCCTGCGCTACCATGCCGTGCCCGCACATCGTGGTCACCTGGGAGATCTCCTCTTCCGGCATCTTGTCCGTTTGGCCCAGCACCCCCAGGGAATGTTCCACAGCGTGCGGCTGGACCCCCGCCCGGGCGCAGCAGGCAAAGAGTTTTTCAAACAGGCCGGAAATCGTGAGCGACATGCCCAGCTCGACCTGCTTCACCTCCGCCAGCAGCGCCGTCAGGTCTTCCTCATTGGCCAGGACAGCATGGGTGCTGCTGATCGTCAGCTTGTCATACAATTCCCCGTAATCCGTCACATATTGGTTGCCGAGCTTGACATCGCCCAGATTCACCGGATTGTGTCCGTGAGCGATCTGCAAAAACTTCTGCAGCTTGGGCCTGGCGTCCTCATGATTAAAGCCCCGGGCCGGCATGGCGTGCATGGGAAAATCATGGGCCAGGTTTTCCGGCGTACCCTGTCGGTGCAATGTATGAGACATGGCTTACCCCTCCTTGGCCAGCGGCCTGCCCAGACCGGTATTCATTTTTCCGTTGGGCCGGAACGGCCAGTTCAGCTCCCGCAGAATCGGCAGGGTCGGCACTGTATTGTCCTCTTCCAGCACGGTGATCAGGTCGACGCAGAATACACAGTCGACCTCGCCGGACACCCGGCGGATGGCGGCCAGGATTTCGGCCGTCTTTTCTATGGGAACGATCATTTCGATAATCGCGGAAAGAACCTTCTCGTTTCTGACCTCTTCTTTATAAATACCGGTGTGGGGGTCAGCCATCAGCCGGGTGCAGGGATTATTCGGCTCAAATTCCACCCCCAGTCCGGCCAGGGCGACAGCCACTTTCTCGATATCCCGGAACCGGGCGCCGACACTGGGGCGTCCCATTTCGCAGGAAATGCCCGCAAAGCCGCGTCTGATCCGTCCGGTCACTTCATTGGTTTTGATCTCTTCCGTCCCCCGCCCCGGCACCTTGGTCTCCCGGTGCTCGACTGTCGGATCGCTGAAGGCGGAACGTACGGTGCGGGGCCATTCGTACTGCGGCATAAACAGGGCTCCGGCGGAGCAGACCGCCGCCCTCAGACAGACCCCGCAGTCCACGCATTCGTCTTCGTCAATCTCGTAATATAATTTCCCCGTGTGGGGATCACGCCGCCTGGCCGCAATATTGCCCAAGGTGCAGAACTCAGTGCACTGGCCGCAGCCGGCGCATTTGTTTTTATCAATGCGCATAACATCCCTCCTCACAATGCCAGCAGTTCAATATAATCCAAAGCCTTGCCCGGCCGGAGGACATCCTGGCGGGCAAGGACGCCGGCCAGCACTCCCGACTGACGGATATCCCCCATCAGCACAAACCCCTGGAGCCGATTGTTTTTCACTATCAGCCTGCGGTATGCGTTTCCGTCCTGCTGAACCAGGATTTCAGCCTCAGAGCCATTCTGCATATAGCCCGCTGACACCAGCGGCACTCCGGCGATTTCCACGCTGTTGGCGGCTACATAGCCGGCATACTGCTCCTGACCGCCTGCCATGTTGCGGGCAGCGATGATCCCCTGTTCCACCGCAGCCGGCCAGCCGGCCGATGTCGTCCGCTGGCCCCGGATATCCGCTACTTCCGCGGCATCCCCTGCGGCATAAACATCGTCCTGCGACGTCCTGAGACAGGCATCGGTGACAATGCCGGCTCCCAGCGCCAGGTCTGCTGTCTCAGCAAGAGCGGTCTCCGGCTTGACGCCGGCAGCGCAGATTACCAGTTCGCAAGGCAGTTGCCGTGAACCGGTTCTGATGCCTGTCACCCTGCCGCCGCTGGTTTCCACCGCGTTTACCTGAACAGAGGTGAGCAGTTCCACGCCTCCGGCCCTGACGGCCGCTTCCAGGATCGCCGCTGCCGCGGCATCGAGCTGCTGCGGCAGCACCCGGTCCATACGTTCGACGACAGTCACGCGCAGCCCCCGCTTGCGGAGGGCCAGCGCGGTTTTCAGACCGATCAGCCCCGCTCCGATCACAACGGCGGCCCTGGCTGCGGTGGCAGCCTGGGAAATCGCCTCGGCCTGGGCCAAAGTCCATAGGGCGAATACCCCGTCCGCGTTCATGCCCGGCAGCCGGGGAACAACCGGACGGGCGCCGGTAGCCAGCAGCAGCCTGTCGTAATGCAGCCGCCGGCCGGAGGACAATTCAACACTGCGGTCACCCGGGCAGATCCGTACCGCTGGCTCGCCGGCCACGCAATCAATGCCCTTTTCCTGAAACTGACCGGGCCTCTGCAGCAGCGCCTCCCGAGCCTCGCGCCTCCCGCCGATGATATCAGGCAAGTCAATCCGGCTGTAAAAACCTTCTCGTTCATTACTGACAATCATGACGGCTGAATCACTATCCAGCCGTTTTAATTCATTGGCCGCCGCCGCGCCGGCCGCGCCTTGGCCGATGATCACACACACGGGTTTCGTCTTCCCCTGGCTCATTGGCCGGTTCCCCGGTCCAGAGCCTGCAGCAGCGTCACAGTGTCCGGTAACGGCAAAAGACCGTTATCCCGGCCAAGATTGTCCGGGATAACGTCAAATCCCAGCCAGGCGGGAAGGCCGGCTGCGGCAAATCCGGCGGCTGTTGCCAGAACTTTATTATGGTTTATCTCCGGGAAAACCCCATAGACTGGCAGATTTTCCTGCCGCAGCACCGCGGCGATCCGAAGCAGTTCACCGGCATCATGGCAGGAGCCGATGTGCAGCACCGGCGGCGTATCAGGTGGCAGAACACGGCGCAGCGCATAGCTGCCGTTGTCCCAGCCGGGGCGGCACATTCCCGCCTTCGCCAGGGCGGTTCCGGCACAGCCGGCGGTTATCACCAAATAGCCCGCATCGACCAGGGCGGCAGCCAGGCTGACCGGCCGGGCATCCTGGGTATTCGCCACTGTGCCGCAGCCACCCAGATACACGACACCACGCAGGTTTCCAAGACGGAACTGTTCAGTTACGCTCCGGAACAGATCGGTGCTATTATCAATGGTAAATCCTATGCAGGCGGCGCTTCTGACCGCCGGAGCGGCTGTTTCCAAGCCGGATCTGCGCTGGAAGGACTGACGGGCCGTGCGGACAGCCCCGGCATAATCCGCCGTCAATGAAGCATCTGCCGCCCTTACCACCGGGATTCCCCGGCTGCCGGCCAGTTTAATGACAGCCGGCATGACGCATTGTTCGCCGATGACCAGCAAATCAACCAGGCCGGTTAACAGCGGCGCTTCCTGGGAATCATAGTTGGTCAACAGCGGCAATCTCAGACCGCCGTTGAGCTCATTGCCGCACATACCGCTGAAACTGACGGGGACACCCCCGTCCAGGGCAGCGGCCCGGAGCCCTGCGGCGAAGGTTCCGTCCACATGTCCGTGGAGCACAATGTTCACCGAATCAGAGTGCAGGACGCCTATATTCACGCCGACAACATCAGGCAGTCCGGTGTCACCCGCCGTCCGGCGGCTTTGACAGATGGCTCCCAGCGCCGCATTCGTATGGCGCCCGATGGCAGCCAGCCGCAGCCCGGCAGACTCGAAGGCCAGCATTTCATCGTTCGATATCGCCAGGTCCCGGACGGCCTGTTCACTGAAGCTTTGCCCCGCCTGGGCCGCCAGTTTGGTCAGCGCCAGAGCGCCGTCCGCGGCCTTGCGCAGGAAGCTCCCGGCTGCCAGGTCGTATTGATCCCGGCCGCATACGGTTTGCTGAGTTTCCGCCCCAAAGGGATTCGTTCGGCAAGGTCCCTCCTGACAGTCGGTACAGCAGATAGACAGCCGGCCAAAACCGCACTGGGGCTGCATGGCTTCGGCCCGGTCCCAGACCAGCGGCATCCGGCTGCGGTGTGCGGTCAGCAGCACCTGGTTGACAGCCGCGTCCAGGGATTTTTTGTGTACATCTTTCATGGCTTGTCATCCTTTCCTGTGAATTCAAGGGCTACTTTGCCCGCACCGGGATTTTCCAAGGCAAACAGCACCAAGCGCCCCCGTTTGGCCAGCAGCACTTTTTGAAAATCTCCGGCATCACCCTGGCTGAGCGCACCGGTGGGACAGGCGCTGACACAGGCCAGTTCTTCCATGTGCATACAGGCGTCGCACTTGACCGCCACCTTGTAAGCGCTATGGGGAATAATCGCCCCAAACGGGCAGGCCATGACACACATCCAGCACCCCCGGCATTTTTCCCGCTCAACGAATACCGCCTCAGTCGCTTCATCCCGGCGCATAGCGCCGGCAGGGCAGGCTCTGATACAGGCGGCATCCTGGCAGTGGCGGCACTGCAGGGGAAAGCTTCGGCCCGTGGTGCCGAAAACTCCTACCCGGGCAGCCGGCAGCGGGGTTTCCCGGACAGAACCAAGCAGGGTCCTGCTGACAGAATCGCGCTCTATCGCACACTGCAGTTCACAGGATTTGCAGCCCAGACATTTTTCCCGGTCAACCCAAATCCGTTTCATAGCTTACTCCCTCCCCAAATGTACTAAATATACTTGATGATATAGAAAAGTCCTTGATTGACGCAATCGGCAGAATCGTTCAACCAAGGCTCTTTTCTTTTGCTATTTTGTATTCCCGGACCGCCTTACCAGGTCGCCAGGATCGAACCGTCGAAGTGACCGGACAGATATTGTTTAACATCCTCGGAATGGTATGCTTTGATCAGCTTCTGGAACGCAGGATTATCCTTGTCTTTTTCCCGGACCACTAACACATTGGTATAGGGTGAACTGGCGTTTTCCAGGGCCAGTCCGTCCCGGGTAGGCACCAGTCCCGCTTTGACTGCGTAGCTGGTATTGATGGCGGCGATATCCATATCCGCGATCGCCCGCGGAATCAGCGCTGCCTCCAGCTCTTTAATCTTCAGGTTTTTGGGATTCTCCACGATATCCAGAACCGTTGCCGCGGCTCCTGCTCCCGGTTTCAGTTTGATGAGCCCGGCCTGATCCAGGAGCAGCAGCGCCCTGCCAGCGTTGGACGGGTCATTGGGGATAGCGACGGATGCTCCGTCTTTCAACTCATCCACTTTCTGCACCTTGTCGGAATAGATGCCCATAGGCAGGATCACCGTTTTAGCGATAGACACCAGTTTGTAGCCCCGGTCTTTCACATGATTATTCAGGAAGGGCTGGTGCTGAAAGGCGTTGGCGTCGATATCTCCCTGATCGAGAGCCGCGTTGGGCTGCACGTAGTCGTTGAATTCAACGATCTGGATTTTAAGCCCGTCCCGTTCCGCCACTTTTTTCACCTGCTCCAGGATTTCCGCATGGGGTCCGGAAGTGACGCCGACTTTGAGGATTTTTTCCTCTTGGTTGGGACTTTCGGTGGAACCGCAGCCAACGGCCGCTACAGCAAACAGAATCAGGAATAAGGCAGCTAACTTTTTCAATGCAATCCCCCTATTTTTTAGTATGGAAGGCAACAAAAAAAGATGAACAGCTTTAAAAAGCTGTCCACCTCTGGTCTTTCCAGTCAGTTGACGTATTTATATTTTATTCACTGGGGACAGGTTTGTCAATCCTTTTTACATTGTCAAAAGTTATATCCAAACCTTACCTTTCTGAACAATTTAATGCAGGCTAGGACATAAGAAGCAACATCTCAAGTTCCGTACCCTGCAGCAATTTCCCCAAAGGAATGTCATGTAACGGGATCTTGTCCATATTCAGGCAAGCCTTGGCCGCATTGGCCAGAACGCGGATATCATATTGGCTGGGATATACCGGATCTACCACCTTGTTCAGCGCCATCAGGCCGTATACCGCTATCATGGCGCTGCGCACGGAATATTCCACCGTAAAGACGCAGTCGTGGGGAATTTCCGTAAACTGCCCAATGAAGCCAAAATTTTTACTGCCTGTGGGAATGACCGCCGGCCGGTCGCCGGTAACTCGCGGCATAAACTGGGAGGTGATATAAGGCATCATACTGGGAATGACATTGACCGTGTGGAGCAAAATCTCAGCAATTTTATCTTTTAGCCCCATATGATAGAGCAGTTCTTCAAACATTTCCCGTCCGGTGCACTGGGAAATGGATTTTTGAATATAGTTTCCCTCCACATCCAGATTCAAGGCGTACGCCCAAAGGACTTTGACATTATCCGGCTGATTGATGAAATGAGGCTGCTTCGGAACCACCCAGCTCATAAGCCAATTGGAATCTTTAATGGTCACAAGCCCGCCCATCCCCGGCTTATCGCCAGTGAGGGCCAGAAGGCGGGGAAATACGATGCCGTCATCCCTGAGAGTGATTGTGAAGGACACCCATTTCGTCTTGTCAATATCAGTGCAAAATACTTCCGGTCGTCCGAAGCTGGAAGACTTGCGGGCGATTTTCTCCCATAGAGAAAAACATCCCCTGTCCTGGGAACGATTTAGAGCAGCGGGATGGTCGAGATTGCCTCTTACGGTATTTTGGGTCATTGAACCATTGGTAAACAGCACCAGGTCATCTTCCTTTATCTGAATGACCTCCTCTTTGCCGTTTTGAACGTAACGGATGGATGTGGCTGTCTTTTCGTAGCCGAAAAAATTAAACCCAATGTCTGTGACAGCAGCCCCATACTCGAAGTTTACACCCTGCTGCTGCAGCCAGGTGATCAGAGGCAAAATCAGCGAATCGTATTGATTGTATTCGGTATGCAGAATTCCGATCAGCCGGTTCATGCCGCCGATCAGGTGCATGAACCGTTCCATATACCGTTTAACTTCGGCTGCGCTGTGCCACCTCTGAAAGGCAAACATGGTGGTCCAGAAGTACCAGAAATTCGTTTCAAAGAAGCTGGGGCTGAAATACTGCTCAATGGTCGTGGCGCCAAGCTTCTCTTCGGTTAGCATGTGCAGCCTTGCCAACTCCAGGGCATTGCTGTGAGAAAGACCAAGGCTGGAAGAATCCTCCTTTTGCCCCTGGTTGCTCACCAGCCGGCAGTGAGACTCAATGGGCTCTGCCAGATTTAATTCGCGAAATTCATCCAGCACGCTCCGGGTTGGATCATTGAGTGACGGAATAAAACCAAAAAGCTCCATAAAGCATTCAAAATGCTCCTCTATTTCACGTCCGCCCCGGGCGGTATAACCGGTTTCAGCCGTACCGGCGCCATCCATTGAGCCTCCTGCAACCTCCAACATCTCCAACACATGAATATTTCTCCCGGGCATATGAGCATCCCGGATCAGGAATGCCGCCGCCGACAAACCGGCAATACCTCCCCCAATCAGGTACGCATGCCGCATCGCAATATTCACAGGCGCCTTAGGCGTAACTTTTTGGTAGTTTCCCACGATCTGTTATCTTCCTTTCCGGTAAACATTTCGCTCCTCATAGTATGTCCTTGGCATCGGGACGCAATGCAAATCTAGTCTTTTGGCTTCTTGATCTATTGAATGAAATAGGGTATAATAATCTATATTTCTTTGCAGGAGGTGTGTAAAGATGTGGATTTTCGCCGGAATGAAAATGGCAACTGTCCGTATGATTCCCATCAAATCTGCCTATAGGGATAGGTATGCTCATTTTCATAAACTGAATGATTTAGCTTCGGGGAAGGCACATCTTTATTACTAACCTTTTCATAAATTATGATTAGCAGTAGTAAAAGACGGTAGTGTTCTCTATCGTCTTTTTTTGTGTCCTTTTCCCGGTAAATGTGGAAAGGACGATTTTATGAACTTGAATATAGTGCAGGATCATAGTCAGTTATGGAAGAAAATCGCGTTATTTTTAATCAGCCAGAATATATCTCTTTTCGGTTCATCGGTTGTCAGTTTTTCGATCATCTGGTACATCACGCTGCAAACTTCATCCGGCAAATGGGTCATGCTGTTTACCATCTGCTCGTTATTGCCGCAGGTGCTGATTTCTCTCTGGGGCGGCGTCTGGGCGGATCGTTATAACCGCAAATACCTCATTATGCTGGCGGATGGCTTCATTGCCCTGGCCACGCTGGGTCTGGCCATCGCTTTTTGGGCCGGATATCAGAGGATGGAGCTGATTCTGGCAGTTTCCCTGATCCGTTCCATTGGCGCAGGGATCCAAACCCCCGCTGCCAGTGCCCTGTATCCGCAGATTGTGCCAATGGATAAGCTAACCAAGGTGCAAGGCATCAACCAAACCCTGAATTCTGTGTTAATGCTGCTCTCGCCCGCTGTGGGCGGAATTATGCTCGGGTCCCTGGGGATTTTCTGGGCATTTATGCTGGATGTGATCTCCGCCTCATTGGCGATTGCGGTTCTTAGTTTTATTCGGATTGAAAAAGTTGTCCGATCGGCGGAAATCGCGCCTGTTTTCACCGAGTTACGTCAGGGGATCGATTATGTACTGAACCACAAGCTGCTGAAGCGGGTTTTGCTTTGCTTTGGCGTTTCCTTTTTCCTCATTACTCCGGCGGCGGTATTGACGCCTTTATTGGTAGAACGCAGTTTCGGCAATGATGTCTGGCGGCTGACCGCCCATGAAATTGTTTGGACGGTTGGTTCCATGATTGGCGGCGTTTTTATCTCCCTGCAGGGGGACTTTAAGGATAAAATCCGCACAGTGGCCATTTGCTTAGTGGGGTTCGGCGTTACTTTTGCTCTGTTAGGCATTGCCGCGAATTTCAGCATCTACCTGCTGATTATGGGAATCGCCGGTTTCTTCATGCCGATTATGGCGACCGCGCAAACGGTATTGATTCAGGAGAATGTAGAAAATGCTATGATGGGGCGGGTGTTTTCCCTTATTCAAATCGTCACAGGCAGCTCCATGCCAATCGCTATCCTGTTCTTCGGACCCCTCGCGGACATCGTATCGATCGGTTCGATTCTACTGGTATCAGGTGTGTTGCTGGCAGTGGTAGGTGTTTGGTATCAAATGACCAATAAGCGTGCCGGTTTGAATTAATGCAAAAGGGCCTTAACCAGGCGTAATGATATGCTTGGTTAAGGCCCTTTCTTTTTAGCTCGAATGGGGCAATCCTTCGCGTTTTATATGGATGCGAGGAACTGCCCCAAACCGTCGTCAACTGTCGATTTCTCCGCGATGATATTTAAAAGGGAACCGAGCCTTGCCCTGACTCTTTTATGTTTTACCATCACCAATGATATCGTAAATTCCGGCTCAGGTCCTTCAAGCTTGACGAGGGAGCCGTCAGCAATCTGTTTTTCTACCAGTTCTTCCGAAAGCATGGCTGCTCCGAACCCGTCTATTACCGCGCTTTTTATCGCTTCCGCATCAATAAACCGGACGAAGGGGTTCGTGGCCCGTTCCTTGATATACGCCTCGTATTCCGTTAAATCGACGCAACCTTTTTGCGATGTGAGCAACGGATATTGGGCGGCTTCCGGCAGGCAACCGCTATCATGAAAGAAAGCGCTGTGAGCGACCCAAACTAACTTTACTTTGCATATGGCAAATTGAACGAAGCGAGGGTCATTCACGGCCTCATGCACAACCGCTATTTCATAACGGTTCTCCCGAAGCCCGTTTAATACAGCGGACAGATTGGAATATACATTGATCTGGATAAAGCCCTGATGGCGCTTGTTAAACTCCCCTATGACCGAAGACCATAAATCCATTACGGCAGTTGTGGAAAGAGCGATTTTAATTGGGGGTTCCCCATGATTCATAGCGCTGACGGCTTTCATAAAGTGATTCAATAGCTTCCTGGCAGGAAAAATAAAGTTTTGTCCAGAGCCTGCCAATGTGAGCGTTCCCATCCTGATCCCCCTTATACGCGGCTTATGCTGCCTAATGCCTGCTACTATCATAACGCGTCTTTACAGGGGAAGAAAATTGCGGATTGTTATTATGTTCATAATAGAATTTTATGATTTTAAACGAATATAGTCGGTCAGATTGCTTTCCATATTTCCATATTCGGCAAAAATCATCAGAAGTGTTTTCATATCGGATGTTAAAATTTTGTCTTTATGAAACGCGATGGACATGACAAATGTGAGTTGGGGTACATTCGGCAATTCAACCAGCGAGCCATCCTTTAAATAGGACTCTACCAGCACATAGGGCAGGATACTTGCGCCAACTCCCTCTAATACCGCACACTTAATGGCCTCGGCATCGCTATACTCGATAATGGTATGGACCGCTTTTTCTTTTAAGGTGTTCTGCAACAGGCTTCGGTACACGCAGCCTGATTTGTAATTGATAAAAGGATAATGGCCAATGTCCTGCTCTTTATGCTTCGCAAACAAGTCACGTTCAACGACCCATACCAACTTCTCATGGGATAAGTCGAACTGCATGATTTGCGGATGGTCGATTTTGTCATGGGCAATGGCTATATCAAACGTGTTATCCAGCAGTCCTTTTACGGTTACGGGCAGAGTAGGGCAAATATCAACAACGACAGAGCCGGTCCCGCCCCGGTTTCGAAATTCTAACAGAGCCGGGGAAATGAAATAGTTAGCCGCTGTAGTCGAGGCGCCCAATTTTATCGATAAGTTGAAATCGGAAAACTTCTGCATGGCAGTATGAATGTCCTTGAAAGCAGCCAGCAGCTTTTCCGCATGAGTGACCAGCTCGCGGCCGGCTTCGGTAATATAAAGCTTTTTGCCAATGCGCTCAAATAGAGTCGTTCCGTACCGTTCCTCTAACATCCGTATTTGGGCAGTCACTGCCGGTTGTGTAAAATTTAACTGCTCGGCAGCCTGGGTGATGTTTTTTAGTGAAGCTACTAACAGGAAAGTCCGGAATAATTGAATATCCATAGTATCCCCTCAATACATTTGACAAGACTTAGTGTCTTTACTGATCCTATCCATCAGCATACCATACTTTTTCCGCCTTATGAAGCCTAAAGAGAGCGCCGGGACCGGAATCAGTAAATAAACGCCGGAATCGTCCGGAGTTTTTGACAGGCGGCATTCCATGGTGTGATTTCAGAAACAAAGACGACCGGCAAAAGAAACTGCCGACCGTCTTTGTCTTTACATAACCCTATTAACTTGCGGCTTATCCCCAAAGGCAGCGGAGCCAATCCATCACTCTTTCTGCCTCTGCCGGCCTGACAACTGCCAACACCGTATGCCTGTCCGCAATCACGCCCAGTATGGCCGGGTCGCCGGCAGCCCTAATCCTTCGTGCCACAGCCCCGGCCATTCCCGCCCTCACCCGGAGCGTAGCGACCGTACCGCTGCAGTCTGCCGACATCACCACCCCTTGTAGCCACTCCGGATGCCATTCACAATCCGATGACGCGGGATCACGGCAATCGTGGGCAGCTTGTCGCTTATGCCACAACAAGAGTGCCGCTTTTCCCTTCCACCGCCTCCCCGGCCTTAGCCAGCGAAGCGATCACCGCCCTCCGCCCCGGCCGGGACAAAGCAAACAACATCGCCGCCCTCACCTTGGGCAGCATGCTGCCCGGCGCAAACTGCCCCTCTTGGATATACCGCTGTGCCTCTTGCGCCGTCAGCACCTCCAGATTTCTTTGCTCCGGCTTGCCGTAATTCACAGCTACCCGCTCCACTGCCGTCAGAATCACCAGCGCATCCGCCCCCAGCTCCTCGGCCAGCCGCTCCGCCGCCAGGTCCTTGTCGATCACGGCGGCCACGCCGGACAGTCTCCCGTCCGCCGCCTCCACCACCGGAATGCCGCCCCCGCCGGCGGTAATAACCACCTGGCCGCTGTCCACCAGCTGCCGGATGGTCGCCAGCTCCACGATGCGCCTGGGCTCCGGCGAGGCCACCACCCGCCGGTAGCCCCGCCCGGCATCCTCCATCATAACATAGTTCCGCTCCTGCGCTAGTATTTCGGCCTCTTCCTCCGTGTAAAACGGTCCGATCGGCTTAGTCGGCTTGATAAACCCCTCATCCGCCAGGTCCACCACCACCTGGGTCAATACCGTAACCACCGGCTTGTCCAGCTGCCGCCTGGCCAGTTCCTCCCCCAGGGCCTGCTGGATATGATAGCCGATCATCCCCTGGCTCATCGCCCCGCACACATCCAACGGCATCGGCGGCGTCACGCCTCTGGCATATTCATTCTGCAGCACCAGCCTGCCTACCTGGGGCCCGTTGCCGTGGACGATCACCACCTGATGGCCGTTGGCGATCAAATCCGCCAGATACCCCGCCGTTTCCTTCACCACCTCAAGCTGACTCTCGGCCGTCGCCGGTCCCTTCTCCGCCTGCAGGGCGTTTCCTCCTAATGCAACAACCAGTTTCATTTCGTTTCTCCTCTCTCCTACAGACTGCCCTTCATCAGCATCACTGCCGCGGCAGCCGCCCCTACGGCAAACAGCAGGGCCACAACCTTCTCCCAGCCGGCAAATACTCTCAGCTTCCTCTCCCGCTTGCCCGTCACAAACACAATGATGCCCGCCGCATACAGGATGGTCACCAGCAGGATATATTCCAGCCCCGCGGCGTAAATCAGCCAGGCCGCATATAAACTGGACAGAATGGCCACTCCCAGATCCCGCATGCGTCCCTCACCCGGCTCATAGGTTTCACCGCCGGCGGCCAGCTTCCCGGCATACAGCCCGCTGAACAAATAAGGAATCAGAATAGCCGAGCTGGCGATGGAATAGATCACCTGATAGGTGCTGCTGGCCACCAGCGTCAGAATGAGGGCGATCTGCACCAGGATACTGGTCAGGGTCAGCGAATTCGCCGGCGCACCTCTTTTGTTTTCTCCGGCGAATACCCGCGGCAGGATCCCGTCCTTGGCCGCTACATAAGCAATCTCCGCCGCCAGAATCGTCCAGCCCAGCAATGCCCCCAGCAGCGACACCACCAGGCCGGCGTTGATCACCACCGCCCCCACGCTGCCCACCGCCGCCTCCAGCACATAGGCCGCCGAGGGGGTCTCGAGGCCGGCCAGTTCCGCCTGGCGCATCACTCCCAGAGACAGCACCGACACCAGCCCATAAATCGTCAGCGTGCTCAACAGCCCGATCACCGTGGCCCGGCCCACATCCCGGCGGTGTTTGGCCCGCCCTGAGATGACCACCGCGCCTTCAATGCCGATGAACACCCACAGGGTGACCAGCATGGTGCTTTTCACCTGGTCGGCGATACTGCCCAGGGACAGATTGGACTCGCCCCAAATGTCCAGAGTGAACACATCCACCCGGAACGCAATGGTAACGCCGATGACAAACAGGATGATCGGCACCAGCTTGGCAATCGTGGTGACTACGTTGACAATGGCCGCCTCCTTCACGCCCCGCCGCACCAGGGCCTGCACCGTCCAGATCAGCACCGAGGCGCAGAGGGTGGATATCAGGTTATTCCCCTGGCCGAACACCGGGAAAAAATAGCCCAGTGCGCCGAACATCATCACCGCATAGGACACATTGCCGAGCAGCGCGCTCAGCCAGTAGCCCCAGGCCGCATTAAAGCCGATATAGTCCCCGAACCCCGCCCTGGCGTAGCTGTACACCCCGCCGTTCAGCTCGGGCTGGCGCAGGGCCAGGTTCTGATACACCAGGGCCAGGGCGATCATGCCGGTGCCGGTGATGAGCCAGCCAATGAGAATCGCGGCCACCCCCGCTCCGCTGGCCATGTCCGCCGGCAGGGCGAATACACCGCCGCCGATCATCGATCCGACGACCAGGCCGGTCAGGGATACCAGGCCCAGCTTTTTCTCGTTTTCCCCGCTCATGCTCTCACTCCCCCAATGTGGCCACCATGACGGCCTTAATGGTATGCATGCGGTTTTCCGCCTCGTCGAACACCACCGAATGTGAGCCTTCAAATACCTCGTCGGTGACCTCCATGGCCTCCAGGCCAAACTTTTCATGAATCTCCCGGCCGATCTTGGTCTTCAGGTCGTGGAAAGCAGGCAGGCAGTGCTCGAAGATCACCTGGTCATTGCCGGTCAGATCCAGCATGGCCTCGTTCACCTGATAGGGCCGTAACAGACGGATTCGCTGCTCCCATACCTCCTCCGGCTCGCCCATGGATACCCAGACATCGGTATACAGCACATCGGCATCAGCCACCCCCGAAGCAACCGCATCGGTGATCGTGATCCTCCCTCGGGTCAACGCCGCCACATCGCGGCACTTCTGCACCAGCCCCTCCGCCGGGAACAGCTCCCGGGGCGACACGATGCGAAAGTTCATGCCCAGCTTGGCCGCTCCGATCATCAGGGCGTTGGCCACATTGTTGCGGCCGTCGCCCACATAGACAAACTTCATCTGTCCGTAGGGCTTGTCCAGGTGCTCGGCAGCCGTGAGAAAATCAGCCAGCACCTGGGTGGGATGGTCGGCGTCGGTCAGCCCGTTCCAGACCGGCACCCCCGAATAGGCCGCCAATTCCTCCACTATCGCCTGGTCAAAGCCCCGGTACTCGATGCCGTCATACATTCTGCCCAGCACTCTGGCGGTATCGGCAATGGATTCCTTTTTGCCCATCTGGCTGCCCGTAGGCCCCAGATAGGTCACATGGGCCCCCTGGTCCAGGGCGGCCACTTCAAAGGAGCAGCGGGTCCGGGTGGAATCCTTTTCAAACAGGATCACGATATTTTTTCGTCGCAGGCGCGGCTCTTCCGTGCCCGCTGCTTTGGCCCGCTTCAATTCCTTGGACAGATCCAACAGATAGCGGATCTCCTTAGGTGAAAAGTCCATCAGGGTCAGAAAACTCCGGTTACGCAGGTTAAATCCCATATTCACTTCTCCTCTACCCTTTTTTCTCTTTACAGATCGTCGCGGTACAACGGCATGCTCATGCAGCGCGGCCCGCCCCGCCCCCGGGACAGCTCCGACGAGGGAATGACGTGCAGTTTGATGCCATGGCTCTCCAGCAGCTGGTTGGTCACATGGTTGCGGGAATACACCACCACTTCCCCCGGCGCAATGGCCAGGGTATTGGCCCCGTCGTTCCACTGTTCCCGGGGGGCATGGATGGCGTCGCCGCTGCCGCAGCGGATGAGCGTCACCCGGCGCTTTAGGTATTTCTCCAGGATGGCCTCCAGCTTGTCGTTCAGCTGTTCGATTTTGAGGCGCACCTGACCGGCCCGGTCGCGGCTGCCGGTGATCTCATAGACGGTCAGAGGACCTTCAATGGCAGAGTGGATGGTGAACTTGTCATGGTCCACCATGGTAAACACCGTGTCCAGGTGCATAAAGGCCCGGGACTGAGGAATATGGAAAGCCAGGACGGTTTCAAATCCCGCTTCGGCCTCAAACAGCCGCCGGCAGACCCGTTCCACCGATCCCGAATCGGTCCGCTGGGAAATACCGATGGCCAGCACCTGATCACTCAGCACCAGCTCGTCGCCGCCTTCCAGGGCCGTGGCCTCCTCCCGGTCGAACCAGAGGGGGATATCGGCCTGGCGGAAGCGGGGATGATACTGGAAGATATATTGGGCAAACAGGGTTTCCCGGTTGCGGGTCAAAGTCCGCATATGGTTGAGGGTAATGCCCTGGCCGATAGTGGCGAAGGGGTCCCGGGTAAAGTAGAGGTTGGGCATGGGGTCGCAGAGGAACGGGTAGGAGTTATTCACCCGGTCATAGAGCGAATCGACCCGTACGTTGCCCAGTTGGTCCCGGCGCACGCCGGCCATCATTTGGTCGATGAGATCACGGTTGGACAACGGCCGGAAATATTCAATTAACGCGGCTTTCATGCAGTCGCTCTCTACACCGGCTTCCAGGATGAACTGGCGGATCAGGTTGTCGCGGATGTGGGCATCCGTTAAGGATTCAGCCGCCAGATTCTCCAGGTACAGTACCTCGACGCCGTTTGCGGTGAGCACCTGAGCGAAAGAATCATGTTCGCTCTGGGCCAGCTGCAGATAGGGAATGTCGTCGAAAAGCAGCCGTTCCAAGAGGTCGGGGGTTAGGTTTTCCAGTTCGGCGCCTGGCCGGTGCAGGAGCACCGTTCGCAGACGGCCGATTTCAGAGGTGACGTGGAGGGGGCTTGAAGCCGCCCTTGTAGTTTGCAGTACAGTCGCCATGAGTGTCCTCCTTTTCATTGAACAGTCTGATGAATCAGACGATTTTGGGTGTGGGTTGTATTTACGTTTTGATGGAGATAGGCTATAATAGAATTGCTTTTAATTTGCTTTGCGCCTTTGTTAAACTGCTTTTTGGGCGCAGGAAATCAGCAGTCTCAGCCTTGCTTGGCCGCTTGCTGGGCTGCTTTGAGTTGAAGTCACCTCGCTTTTGGTTTTAGTGGGCAGGGGTTTGTTTCTGCCTTGCCGCTTTCACCTCGGTGCTCGGGCTGACTCATTTTACCTCCCTTCCCCATGCCCGGCTTTTATAGTTTTTGGGGAAATACCAAATGTACAATGATTGATGTACGAACCCATTATAATCTGTATTTAAGATATTTTCAAGACAAAAATCTACAAAATAGATATTATTTTTAAGAGGTGATCTAAAGAATGGAAGAAACCATTGCAGAACGCCTTAAGTATCTTCGGATACGTTATAAACTCACTCAAAAACAATTTGCTGAAGTCCTTGAACTTTCTCAGGGTAATGTAAGCGAAATGGAAAGGGGTAAGTTCAATCCATCTTTAGACACTGTTTTATCGGCTTGCAGCTATTTCAAAATATCTGCCGACTGGATATTGTTTGGCATTGGCGCCGGCCCCGGTGAGCAAAATTCCCAGGAAGAACATGCGAAGTTTATAGCCGAAAATTCTACGGAATATCCATCGCAGCAAACAACCGAGGCCGTATTCGACCCTGATCTCAAAGAAATGATCGATCTTATCAGGCGCGTGATGGATACCAATGACCAGGAACAGCGCATTTGGGCAAAATTTCAACTGAAAAGAGCTTTCGCTGATTTTTGTACAGTGGGTGTAAATGAAACAAGCAGCATGCCTAGCACAGATGCTGGCAATATAGGTAAGATAGTGAAAGGATAGACTTTCTTGATTTGGTGCTGCCAGGAGTGATCTAAAAGAATTACTGGGTTGAATCGGTTTTCAAGCAATAAAAACCACCTGGATTCCTGGCGTGGCAAGAGCCAGATATTCAGGTGGTTATTGTTTTAGTATTCTGTTCTGTAGCAATCAGCAGCGGCTTTAAGCTATAAGCTTTTTATCAAAGATAGCAAAGTCACTCAGCGGGTTCATGATTTGTTCCGGAGTATATTTTGATCCTTTAATCTTTAAGATCCCGTTAATGATGCTCCTTTTGTTTTATCTTGCAAAATTATTGTAAGCATAGATAGCAGTTGTTTAATAACTCTAATTCTGATAGAGCCATCTGCAACAGCTGAGGCAATTCGTTTTTTCTGCTGCCAATTTCTTTCCTAAAGTCGAAACAGCAGTTACCTATTACCCCATAAGTTACTAAATAACTTGACATACTATTGTCAGGTTATTTATTTTATAATGAATTGAGGTGGGTAATATGCAGATAAACAGGCTCTTTGAAATTATATATATTCTGCTTAGTAAAAGAACCATAACCGCCAGAGCGCTGGCAGAACGTTTTGAGGTATCGGTAAGAACAATTTACCGGGATATTGACATCCTGTCTTCAGCAGGGATACCAATTTATGCAAGCCAGGGAAAAGGCGGCGGTATCTCTTTGCTTGAAGATTATGTACTCGATAAATCCGTTCTTTCAGAAAGGGAACAAAATGAAATATTATATGCATTGCAAAGTCTGTCAATAACGCAGGCTCCAGAGACGGATATGGTTCTTGCCAAACTGAGTACTCTGTTCAATAAAAAAAGAATAAATTGGATTGAGGTAGATTTCAGTCCCTGGGGCAGCGAGAAAAAAAGAGCATGTCAATTTACTATGATAAAAGAAGCCATTCTAAGCCGCCGAATCATTGAATTTAATTATTTTAGCTCATCCGGTGAAAAAAGCATCCGGAAAGTTGAACCGCAAAAACTTGTCTTCAAAGTAAACGCTTGGTACCTGCAAGCCTTCTGCTTAACCAGAAACACATATAGAACCTTCAAAATCACGCGAATGTCAGATATCCTGATGACGCCAGCGCCTTTCTCAAAAAGGAACTTTGAAGGATTAAAAGAAAATAATCAGACGCAAAAAACTCAGATTGATATATGCCTGAATATATCTGCCGAAGGAGCATATCGGGTATATGATGAGTTTGACGAGGAAGATATTACAAAAAACAAAGACGGCTCCTATACTGTCAATGCCTCTATGCCCGGCGGTGAATGGATATATAATTATCTATTTTCATATGGGCCACTCCTTGAAGTAATAGAACCTTTGGACATGCGATTGGAGATGAAGAATCGGATCGAAGCCATGATGAATAAATATTAATGCTTAACCTGACGTACCGTCGTCAGGTTTTACTCATTATAATTAATCTGAGCAACAGGACAACATAACCTTTAGTAGGGGGAATAACTTATGATTGCAAACAGTGTACTGTTAAAGCTGAAGAATCCGGATAACGATGTAAGTAAGGTACAGTCCGCTCTCCTCAGTATGAAAGGAAAAATTGATGTTCTTCTGGACATACAGGTTGAAAAAAACATACGTCCTGAGGAGAGCGCTTATGATGTACTTTTCATCACGAAGTTTGCATCTATGCAAGATTTGGATGCATACCTTGCACATCCGGCGCATTTGGAAGTTGCGAAATTTATAGGCAGTGTTCTGGATACGCTGGCCTCTCTATGTTATGAGGTAAAATAATCAAACATGTAAAAGCACTGATTGATCAATCAGTGCTTTTTTTGCGAAATAATATTTATTTAGAACATGACATACTGCCGTCAGATTATAAAAGATATACTGAAGTTGTTAATAAACTCTAAAATAGGAGGTTTCATTGAATGGAGAATTCCAGCCACATAATTATTGATCCCAAGGAACTGAATGGCAAGCGTGTTCTGGTTACCGGCGGTACCAAGGGAGGAATGGGGGAAGCAATTGTAAAACGCCTTACAAAAGCTGGAGCGACGGTCATCACGACAGCTCGAACCACCCCAGATGAATTAAAAGAATCAGATTTATTTATCCAGGCCGATATAAGTACACCCGATGGCACCACAAAGATTGCAGAGTATATACTTGAACGCTTTGGCGGCCTCGATATCCTCGTCAACAATGTTGGAGGTTCTTCTACCCCGACCGGCGGAGTTCTTGTGCAAACTGACGCAGACTGGCAGCGGACGTTTGATACTAATCTATTCGCTGCTGTCCGGCTGGATCGTGGGTTGCTGCCGCCGATGCTTAAACAAGGCTATGGCGTTATTATTCATGTCACATCTATACAGCGACGATTCCCCGGAGAAAATACCATGGCATATTCATCGGCCAAAGCCGCGCTTGCAAATTATAGTAAAGCGCTCGCAACAGAACTTGCGCCCAAGGGTATTCGTGTTAACAGCGTTGCACCCGGGTTCACGGAAACAAAGGCCGCAGAAAGACTCATCGAGCGGATGGCCCGGGAACGGGGATGCGATTGTAGCGACGCCCGGCAGGCTTTAATGGACTCTCTCGGCGGCATCCCGATTGGGCGCACCGCTCGTCCGGAAGAGGTCGCGAAACTCGTTGCTTTTCTGGTGTCCAACCGCGCTTCTTACATTGTCGGTGCCGAGCATACAATCGACGGCGGCATTGTCCGCACGATATAAAGGAGAATAATGATTATGATAAACAATAACAGTAGAGCGATCCCCCTGCCACAGCCGATTGCAGCATATTATCATGCCTCAGATGTTTATGACTATGATCTGCTCGCCGCCTGCTTCACAGCGGATGCCATATTGGTTGATGAAGGAAAAGAATATCACGGGCCCGAGGCTGTCAGCAGGCATATTTTGAAGGCGAATCGCGACGCTAATGTTATTACTGAAATTACCAACTGCGTAGAGAAAAACAGTGAAACGGTTGTTACTGCCACTATTTCCGGTAATTTCGATGGCAGTCCCATTCCGCTGGATTTCCACTTTACTCTCAATAATGGGAAAATTAAAAGCTTGAATATCGTAGTGGCTGATGAATGATATGGCAGCGGAGAATTTAATCCCAGTAAATCAGGATCAATGCCCAAAGTGGGGACTTTTTGCGTGAGAGGGACTCGCAGGGACGGTTCTCATGTTACGCCCGTGCAATCAAGCTTTGACTGATACCCGTCAATCTGGCAATCTGCTAAGTGGTCGGGGCATTTGTTATCACCTCTAGTTTGATGGTATCAGTTTATGTGT